>DASVHW010000265.1 GCA_036382395.1 Candidatus Binatia bacterium
GAGTACAGTCAGCGTCACACGATCGAGCGTGACGTTCCGGAACTGTTGCGCCGCTGTCAGGAAGACACCGTCGACGCCGCGTTCCTGGTGCCGCTTTGACCGGTGTGCCACCAGACCGTGAGTCTGGTCGCCCGGCATCTGGAGGCCCATGGGATTGCGACCGTGATCCTCGGCTCCGCCCGCGACATCGTCGAGCACTGCGGTGTCCCGCGTTTCGTCTTCACCGATTTCCCGCTCGGCAATCCCTGCGGTAAGCCGTACGACGCTGAGATGCAGCGGCGCATCGTCGGCTTCGGCCTCGACCTATTGGAGAGCGCCCGCGCCCCCCGCACGACGGTGCAGACCCCGTTCGTGTGGAGCGAGGACCAGTCCTGGCGCGACAACTACATGCGCATCGAACCCGCCTAAACGGCGTCCCCAACGTCACGGCCTGGGCGCTGTCAGCTAGCGCTGCTGTGTGCGTCAAAGAGGCAGGATGAGCGATTCACGCAATACCATCCGTGTGTAGAATTCACCGTCCTCGCGACGTCGCGGTATCTGATGCAACTCGTGCGTCCACTTGTCCGCCGCGATCGCCTCGGCGCCGCGTTTCGTCATGCCGCACCAACCTCGGGCACGGACAAGTTGCGACAGATCTTTCTTGCGAGGCCGTTCGGGATTTCTTGGTGGCGTGGCACCGACTCCACGGCTCCCGTCGCCGGGTTGGTCCACAGCGAGTGACTGGCACCCTCGCGCTTGAGGTAGCAGCCATGGAGCCGCAAGTGCCGGAGCAGGCTGCTCCGTTTCACTCCACGACCACCGTTTCGCGCTCGGCGTCGGGCGGCACGCCGCGCATTGCGTCGTCGCGCCGGTCTTCGAGAATCAAGGCGATAGCATCAGCAAGGCTCTTCCGGGCTTCCTCCTTTGTCCGCCCCTGTCCGTTGGCGCCGGGAATCTCCGGACAATACGCAATGTGCCAGTCGCCGTCGCGCTCGAAGATGGCAGTGAATTCGTTGTGCATCCGGTCACCTCCTCGACTCGTGAGCCTACCTCAGCCCTCGTGAGCAGTCGAACGCCGTGCCGCTCAGGCGCGGTCCGCTCTTGGCCGGCGCCTGGAGCGGCTGGTTCGGCCAGACCGCGCCCGGCGTTTTGCGATGAGCTCCCGAATCGCGGGAACCAGCTCTTTGGGGACTTCCATGACCGTTTGCGTTGTGTCGTCGAATGAGGCCTCGTCCTCCGCCACCGCCTCTTCCTCCGTTTGCTGCTCGTAATCGGCGAGCACGCGGCGAACTCTCTCCTCATCCCAGCCTCGCGGAAATTTACTTTGCTTCATCTCCTGCCTTTCCGACGCCGGCGCCGTCGATACGCGAGCAGCGGTTTCCCGCGCAGGTCATACGCCGTGATCACAAATACACTATCCGGCTCGGGGTCTGGAACATAGATCACCCGGAGGTAACGGCCTGCTTGCGTCTTGCCGATGGCGACCCGCGATCCCTCCCGGCCAGGACGATCTTCCCCTGGACTCTGCAAAACGGCGGCAACCTCATCCTCGTCGACTTCGTGGTTGTAAATGTGCGGGTCGCCCGTGTCCGGATCACGGTAGAAGCGGATGTTCATGCGAGCACATCATACCGTAGTCGCATCGCTGGGCCGAACGCGTTGCGCGTGAGCCGGCGGCGCAGCGGCAGTCGCCAGTGGGAGCGAAACTGAAGCCGCTCGGCTCGACGCGCTTGTTGGGCTGCAGTTCATAGGAACGCCGTACTGAGGTGCTCATGTCGGAGCCAGGCGTCGGGCTGGGTGTCTGCGCTTCGACGTGATGAAAATAATCCTCAATGTAGGTCAGGGTTTTGCCCCCATCGGTCGTCTGGTAGAGCCGGTCCTTGGAATCGCGCGCCGTGAACCAGCCATGCACCGCATCCAGAAAGTGCACTCCTGAAAGCTCATACGGGGGCGCGTACGTTCGGCGCGTCCACTTGAACCCGTCCCATACCATCAGTAGCCCCTTCAGTTGATTGCCATCCGTGTGCTGTCCCACAAGCGCCACCAACTCCGGCGGCACCGCCTGAAGGTCGTTGATTCTCTCGCTTTCGCGAGGGGATTCGCCCCGCGCTCCAGCAGCAGCCTGATCGCAGACACGTCTCCGAGGTGGGCCGTCGCTTCATGAAGAGGCGTGTTGCCCTCATTGTCCCTGCTATTCACATCTGCGCCGTCGTCGAGCAGCAGCGCCGCGATCGGCTTGTTGCCTCGCTCTGTGGCCACATGCAGTGGGGTTTGCCCGCGGCTCTCTACCGCTTTGATGCTTGCGCCATGCATCAACAGCACCGCAACGACATCCTCGCGTTGGCTGAAGGCCGCACTGTGCAGCGCCGTCCAGCCCTTCGTATCCGCGGCTTCAACATCTGCGCCGTGCGAGGAGTACGCTCGCCACACGAGCGAAGTCGCCAGCACCGGCACCTTCTGCCACCCGATTCAACGGCGTCTCGTATCTGGAGTTTCTCGCGTTTACATCCGCTCCGTGTTGAATCAGGAGCTCGACGAGCTCGCTCTCAGCAATTTAGGCTGCCCAGTGTAGTGGAGTTTCACCGTAGTTAGTTCGGGCGTTCACGTCTGCCCTACGGTCCAGGAGCACATTTGCCATGTCTCGCCGTTTGTATACGATGGCGTCGTACAGAGGCGACACCCCATAGGGGTTGGGCGGATTAATGTCGGCTCCGTGCTGGATCAGAAACAGCGCCGCCTCGGACGTAGGGTTCCGCTTGATAGCTGCGGACAGCGGCGTGTCGTATGGTGGTGTCACGGCATTGACATCCGCACCAGCGTCGACGAGGAGCTTCATCGTGCTCGTGTGTTCCGCCCAAATGGCCATGAAGAGAGGTGTTTGGCCCCTCGATCGTAGATTGACGTTGGCATGATGCGACAGGAGCAGCTGCACGACGGCATCATGGCCACTGGCTGCGGCATAATGCAGGGCGGTCTGACCTTCTGCGTCCGTTGCATTCACATCAGCTCCGTGGGCGAGGATGTGCCGCGCGCTTTCGACATCTCCGTCGCGGGCGGCTTCGTGCAGCGATTTCGGTCCCGCCCATGCCGCCGTGATCAACGACGCGGCAAGGCAGGTGAGCAGGACGAAGCCTCTAAATCGCACAGCAAGCAATCTCTAACGAAGCTCCCTAACGGTATGCCGGTGAGCTGCGGCGGGCAACCGGAGCGCCACGATCGAAGACGGACGTCATGCCCGCCGTCAGACCCAACGGCCGTGTTAGACCGTAGCGTCTACTGCCGACCTTCACTTGGTGGGTTCTGACTGGGATGGCATTGCAGCCACGCATCCCACCCATCGTTCTGCAGCTCATTGACCAGGACCTTTTCGCTTTCAGCATCGTATATCCAATACGCGCCGTAGTGGGGGTTGAACCATATCTCCAGGTAAAGGAGTTTCGGGTTGATCCATCGTGCGTCGAGCGGGCGGTGCGCGAACTCGGGCACGCTGAGGATCACGTCCTTATCTGCGCCAACACTGAGGCGAAGGCGGTTGCCAGGCTCCGCGGCGAAATAGGAACCACCCTCACTCGGTCGATGCTGGCCGTCAGGCGGCACAAAGATCCGCTCCCGCTTCTCCACCCGGAGGAGCTGCTGGTCTGGGTTTGCGAAAACGCGCCGAGGCGCTGCCCAGGTACGCATCTGTTCGCACAGATTCTCAGTGCCCCAAGCCGCCGTCGTGCTCAAAACGAGGAGCGTAGTGATTATCGGTGCAATCTGTCGCATACGGTGAAGGGGCTAACGGCCTGGCGATGAGCCGCGGCGGGGAAACGGACGGTGCGGTTCAAACGGACAGCGCGTACCCGCCGGCGGATCGAGCGGCGTGTTAGGCATCAGCGCCATACGAAGTCCGCACTCGCCCGAATAAAATTGGAAGTAAAGGAGTCCGATTGAAGTGTGTAGTCCAGCGTCGCTACGACGTGGTAGGTCCCCGTCGCAAGCGGCACCTCAGCGCACTGACCGCATTGTGTGCCCCCGACATACCCTGTTTGCTGCCATGTATGATCCATAAGGGTCACCTGCCGCACAAGTATACTGCCGCTGTGGAGAGGAAGTCGAAATGGTGGGCAACCCAGTGGAGGGATGCACGGCTCTTCCAAGAACACTGGGTTACTGTTTGGGTCGAAGACCTCGATGCTGATTGAGGGATAGGTCAGCGGGTAGCATCGGGCTGTACAACCAGCCGGATAGAAGACGTCGGGGCCGCCCAGATGCCCTATGATGGCTTCGATCAACACGCCCTCTCCAGGGCGAGACTCCGCGCTTAGAGATATCTGCAGCTGCGGGGCGGCAGGCTGTGGAACGGCGGTCTCATCAGAGTCGCCTCCGCATGCCACAAGCAGTACTGCGATCATGCCAATTGCCGCTCTGGGCAGTCTCGTGCAGGTCATTCAACCTTACGTGGCCTAACTTTGAATTCGGCGTATCAATGAAACCGCCAACCGACGCCAGCCCTGGCGGGTTAACACCGCCGTTGTCATGTGC
>DASVHW010000266.1 GCA_036382395.1 Candidatus Binatia bacterium
CGCTGACAGCTCCTCTCCGGCTGGAAACCACGCCGGGGCTCCGCTACATGGTAAGCAATGGCCATTCTGAAAGTTGCCCATCTGGGCAACCCCATCCTGCGTAGGGTCGCGGAACCGGTGCCGCCGGAAGCCATTGGCACCCCGGAGATCCAGCACCTCATCGATGACTTGATCGACACCATGATCGAGTATGATGGCGCCGGGTTGGCGGCTCCGCAGGTACATGTCTCCAAGCAGATCGTGACCTTTCAGGTCGACGGAAATCCTCGCTATCCCGACGTCGAAACGGTTCCGCTCACGGTGCTCATCAACCCGAAGATCACTCCCATGGCCAACCATATGGAGGAGGACTGGGAGGGATGCCTGAGCCTGCCGGAGTTGCGGGGAAAGGTGCCGCGCTACACGGTGGTGCGCGTTGAGGCCTACGACCGCACCGGCAAGAAGCTGAAATACGTCGCCAAGGACTTCTCTGCCCGGGTCGTGCAGCACGAGTGCGATCACTTGCTCGGCAAGGTCTTCCTCGATCGCATGCGGTCGATGGAATCGCTCTCGTTCCTGCGCGAGTTCGGCCGGTACGCGAACGCCGTGGGCGACTGACGCCGCCCGCACCAGAAACGCCACCGAACTCTTCCGCAGCACACCCCACCCCGAACTCGGTACTCACCCGCCGGTACTCGAAGCGCGATCGAGGCGGACGCGCCACGCGGTGGTGTCGACGGACGAGCGTCCGCTCACCGCTTTTCTCGACTCACTCCGCCGGATCGTAGCCCGGGAGCCTTCCCGTCCGGACGGGGGCAGTGCCGCGCTGCCGGAGGTTGCGCAGGGCGGTCATTGGGGTGCCGCGTTCACATTCATGGGCTCCCCGCCAGCACGCTGCTACGGGTTCCCTTGTGTTGCGGGCGCAAGGCGCGCAATTTGCCGTCGCAAGCGGTGGACCTACTACGCTGTCGCTACAGTTTGGCCAGCAGGTATTTGTCAAACAGCTTACCCTGCAACACAGTACGGGCGGGTCGTGGGTCCTTGGTTAAACCTGACTGATCCCCGGTAGTGTCCCAAGCTGTCAGCAATCAGCAATCAGCTTTCAGCTCTGAGCGTTCAACGTCTTGCACAGCCGCAGGAAATGGCGGTGAATCCTTTAGCTGACAGCTGACCGCAGTGCTGCCCGAAATTGGGACAGCACCTGAGCCCCCTTTCGGTTAACACCGGAGATGAATTGCTGATACAATCCCGTCTCATCCGTGCCGCGCGAATGAAGATCCATTATCTCCAGCACGTATCCTTCGAAGGACCGGGGGCCATCGGCGCGTGGGCCAAGCGGGGTGGGCACCGGCTGACGGCGACGCGCTTCCACGACGACGATCCGCTCCCGTCGTTGGATGATCTCGATTGGCTCGTGGTCATGGGCGGGCCGATGAGTGTCAACGAAGAACGAGCCTACGCGTGGCTACGCCACGAGAAGCAGTTCATCGAGTCCGCCATCGAGGCAGGCAAAGTCGTCATCGGGGTCTGCCTGGGTGCGCAGCTCATCGCGGACGTTCTGGGCGCGAAGGTCTACCCCAACCGGTTCAAGGAAATCGGGTGGTTTCCGATCCAACGGACAGCCGATGCGGCCGGCACACGGCTCGGGGATGTGCTGCCGGAGGAATTCGACGCGTTTCACTGGCACGGCGACACCTTCGAGTTGCCGTCCGGTGCCGTCCACTTGGCCTGTAGCCAGGCCTGTGCGCATCAAGCGTTCATGTACCGCGAACGCGTCCTCGCTCTGCAATTTCACCTTGAGACGACGACAGCTGGCGTGGAACAACTCCGCAAACACTGCGCCTCGGAAATTGTGGGCGGGCCGTTCATCCAACCGCCGGCGGTCATGCTCGCCGACGAAGGCCGCTTTGCCAAGACCAACGAGCTGATGTCGCGGCTGCTCGACCGGCTCGCGGAGGTATCTATCTAATCAACAGCCATGGCCACCCTTGCCCATCGAAATAGACCGCAGGGGAATCCAGGGACGATGGTACCTTTGGTACGCATCACCAGCGAAACGTACTGAAGGTATCATCGTCGCACTTTTCTCCGACGTTCACCTCTCTAGGAAACGCTTCTTTTCGTCAAGGACTTGGGGGAGAAAACGGTGCAGGCCCTGGGGCAACGTCCGAAAGTCGTGCGCCGCTACCGGCGCGCGCGGGGGTGAGAGCACTGCCGGCGCGCTGTGGCAACGCACTGTGAGCCGTGCGATCATGCCACGACCTATGCGCAAGATCGTCTGCCACCAGTTTGGCCCGCCCACCTCGCTGGCACTTGAGGAGGTCGATGCACCCGAGCCGAGCTCCGGCGAGGTCGCGCTCGATGTTCGCGCCGCGGGCGTCAATTACGTCGATGCGCTCCTCGCGGCGGGTCGCTACCAGATCAAGCCGCCGCTGCCGTTCACGCCGGGGAGCGACGTGGCCGGCACGGTCGCCGCGATGGGCGAGGGCGTGCACGAGTGGGCGCCGGGCGATGACGCGATCGCGATGGTGGGACTCGGCGGCTTCGCCGAGCGAGTAGTCCTGCCAGCGTCAATGCTGTTTCGGGTGCCGCCCGGCCTCGACTTGGCCCGCGCCGCCACCTGCATCCAGAGCTACGCCACCGTGCTGTTCGCGTATACGCGCCGCATGACGCTCGAGCCCGGGCAGACCGTCCTCGTGCTGGGCGCGGGCGGCGGTGTCGGTTTGGCCGCGATCGACTTGGCGGTGGCGTTGGGCGCGCGGGTCGTTGCTGCCGCGTCGAGCGAAGCGAAGCTGGCCGCCGCGCGCGCCGCCGGCGCCGCCGAGACCATCGCCTACGAAAGTGAGGACTTGAAGGCGCGCGCGCGGGCGCTGTCCGGCGGTGGCGTCGACGTCGTTGTCGACCCGGTCGGTGGTCGACATGCGGACGCTGCCCTGCGTGCGCTCGGTGTCGGCGGCCGATT
>DASVHW010000267.1 GCA_036382395.1 Candidatus Binatia bacterium
TCCAAACAACAGCGCTGCATACACTGCCATACTACCGCCGCCGGACATCATTGGCGAAGTAAATGCGCAGATAGCCTCGTATGATTCCAAAGATCCCCGTGTACGCCTGGCCATAGCCTCAAGCAAGATGAACTGGAAAGTCGCCGATGCCGCTCCGTACCAGCTTCTCAATGAGGTCCTCTGGAAAGATGCCAAGGGTCCAAACTCAAAGATGCCTGAGCCCCGGGTCAGCAAATTAACCGTTGTTGACAAGAACAAGGTGCGCAACTCCCAGCATGATGGCGACGATGACTGAGCGAGACGCTGCAAGACGTGGGCGTGAGCTCGGGGGTGAGGGCTGGCCGTGGTCCGTTTCCGCTCGCGCCCCCGACGTCATCGCGCGCCTTGAAGGAGGTAGACGAATGGTGCTCCCATCAGCGAACCGTGGGACTTGGCGCAGTGTCCACCGGCGCTTACCCTGGCTTGCGCTCGGCATCGCCGCGCTGGCGTCGCTGGCGCTCTCCGCCTGTGGCGGCGACGATGACAACAACGGCGTCGCCTACTCGTTCGCAGTCCTGGGCTGCAACCGTAGCAATGATCTTCCCAGTGCGGACAACCCGAGCACGGTGAACTTGCCGCAACTGCAGCGCACCCTCGCGGACATTGCGGCCATGCAGCCGCCACCCAACTTCATCTTCTTCACCGGCGATCTGGTGCTCGGGCTCACGCCCGATCTGGACACGCTGCGAAACGAGCTCGAAGCGTGGGTGCAGGTCTACCGCGTCTCGCCGGCCGGCCAAAACCCGGCGATCCGTTTGGTGGCGCTGCCGGGCAACCACGAGTCACTGCGCCTCGGACTGGAGGATGTCCAGTGCGGCGTGTCCAACCCCGGCGCCGAGGCGGTGTGGCTCGACGTCATGGCTCCCTTCATCGCCGGCGACAACGGTCCCACAGCCGGCGGCCCCGACCAGCTGGAGACCGATCAGAGCCGTCTGAGCTACTCGTTCAACTTCCGCGACACGCACTTCGTCGTCCTCAACACCGATCCGGTCGGCGCGGTGGCGTCCGTGCCGGTGCATTGGATCGCGGACGACCTGGCAGCGGCGCGACAAGATCGGTCGATACGGCGCATTTTCGCGCTCGGGCACAAGCCGGCGTTCACCCCGTCCGACGCGACGCCGGACTGCTCGCTCGACTCGAACCCGGACGTGCGCAACGTCTTCTGGGACGCCCTCACTGGCGCCAGTGGCACCGCGTACATCACCTCACACGCGCACCTGTACAACCGGTCGCAACCGGCCACGCCAACGCAACCCAGCGTCACAAAGACATGGCAGGTCGTTGCCGGCAACGGCGGTAGCCCGGTCGACACAATGTGGGCAGAAAGCGGCGCGATCCCCTACTATGGATACACGGTGGTCTCCATCACCACCGACGGCCGCACGTTGCTGACCGGCTACGGGCGCAACTTCGACGGTTCGAACTACCTCGCACCATCTCCGGCGCAGCAGTATCCGACAACGGTGCGCGACTCGGCGGATATCACCGTGCAGTGAGCAACGATGCAACCAGGTCCGCGCCGCCGCGGGCAGAGCGCGCCAGGCCTCTTTTGATGTCACGCCAGACATGCAACCTGAACGGTCTTTACTGATATTCATGTAAAGACAGGGAGAGTTACCATGCTCAAGGCTTCGCGACCGAGGTCCTTATTGATTCTGGCTGCTTCGATTGTGTTGTCCATTGCCGTGGCGGGGTGCGGCGATAGTGATAACACTAGCCTCTCTTCGCTGAGTTCAGCCAATATCAATATGATTTTCGTGGTGTCTCAGGACTTGGCCCATAATGACGGCGATATTAACTTCTGGAGAGTCCGTAGTGAGTTCTGGTCAATCCGAAGATCCATCGTTTGAAAGAGCCGCGTGCCCAATACGGCCAGGCCGAGGATGAAGGATTGATTGTGCTGGTGAGATGGGACATCGGCAATGCCACAAGGCATGAGTTTGGGCACATGATCGGGTTGGATCATCATGAAGGCTGCGCCATGGCTTGGGACTGCACGGTGGAAAGATTTTGCGAGAACTGCCAAAAAGAGATCAGGGAAATCTGGGGATTGTAAAGAAGCGTCGCACGCCGAACAGGGCGATCGAGACCAACGCGAAAAGAGCGCCCAGCTCATCGCCGCGGCGTTCGGCGCGACTGATGGCGAGGTCTTCTTTCGGGTGACAGCTGGCGCTTTTCGCGTCGCAGCCGACTCTGCTATACGAGGGTAGTCACTCTGGAGCGTGTCGATGGCCAAGCGAGCACAGAAGATCAGCGAACTGACGATTGAGCGTCCTAAACGGGCGAAGCTTGCGCCCACGGAATCTCTGAAACGCATGGAAGCTTTCAACCGCCGCAAGGAGCAGTTCGTTGCCGCTGTCCGAAAAAGCAAGGATCGAAGCGTATCTGCCTGATCTGCCGATGCAGGCCTACCAGGACCTGCTTGAGGCGCTGGATCGGGAGTTTTCGTATACCTTCGGAGGGGCAAGCATCATCCGTGGGCTGGAGAGCAGCTACCTGTCTCGGCTTGGCTTCCAGGTTCGCGATCGCATCAATCTCATTTACACCGACACACCGTTCGCCTTCACCGACAACCTCGTACGCATTTCCCGATATGCCGATCAACTTCGAGCGGCTGCCTCTGCCGCTTTGGACGAAGAGGCGGTGCTGGTCGTGGTGATGCCGGTTTACCATGCCGAGTGAAGGCAGCGCGGAAGCCGCGCCGAAGAAGGCGATGGAGACCGACGCGAAAAGAACGCGCGGCTCATCGCCAAGGCGTTCGGCTTGGAGCTGAAGATGCACAGGGGCGCGTTCATTGTCGCAATAGGCCTGATCTTGCTGACCTGTAAGTTCGCGCGGTCAGACGAGCCGGCCCAGTCAGGCGCGGCCCCAAATGACGTTGCTACGGTCGAGCAGATTCGGGGAGGCATGCCCCAGTCGCTGCGTGATCGTCTGCACAGTTTCGCCGGCCATCACCAGTCGTGAGGCGAATGTGTGGCGCAGATCGCGGGTCCGAGGAGCAGCGAGAGCACTTTGCACCCCGCTCCTCTGATGGAAGAAAACTGATGCCGGTTATGATGCCGGTTCGATCGTTGAAAATCGATAAAAGTGCCGATGGGCAGCTCAGAATGGGGATTAAGCGGAATTGCCTGAACAACCGCGAAAAGGTGCACCGGCGCGCGCTCCTGGTGAGCGTCGCGGAGGCCTTCTACAGTCAGCCGTCAGTCAGGCGCTCGAATCGCCTCTGGCGCGGTATGTTTTCCTAGATCATGCGCACACCGAGAGGCATGAAACAGAAGAACTGCGCTACCGCGTTGGATTCGTGTTGCGACTCCGCGCTTGGCTATTCGTCCCTTCCCGCATAGAGTGGCTTGTCCGAAGAAGGAGGTGGGACGATGATGAAACCCGACAGGGACATTCGCGCTCTATTCCCCTCCGTGTTTCTGGTGCTTGCCGTTTCAGCCTTTCTCAGTGGCTGTGGCGATTCAGATTCGCAACAATCTCCACCCAGCCAATCTCAACCCGCCCAACTCCTTCCCGAAAACTCCCAAGAGTGGGTTTGCAAGGACTCGCTGACCGACGCTACCCAAGAGGAAATCGACGCGTGGTGCCAATCGCATCCGGATCGAGGTCAGCCCGTTCCCGAGGGCCTCAGAAATCCCCCCCCACCGGCAGATTTCGCCAACTACCAGGCCTACAATCTGCGCCTGAAGGATTTTCTAACCGAGAAGCGATATGAGGGGTTGGGCTGGGTCCACGATATGCGCTGGCGCTTCAGCGGCCCATCTGTCGTTCCGCCCACCCCCGCGGGCTCGTCGGATCGCCCCAACTTCAGCCACAATTACGGCCCGCATTTCCCACTTCTCGTCTACTATTCACCCGAGGTCGTCGATTGGTTGTGCAACGGTCGAAGCGGTGCCGTCCCCGACGGCGCGATGATGATCAAGGCCATGACGATTGCTTTCGGGAGCCTTGATGTCCGGGTCGCCAGCGATAGCTGTATGGATATCGTGCCGCCGACTCCGAAGCCGATGGCGAACGAGAACGATAGTACCACCACCATCAAACCCAACCTCTGGGCACCCATGATCAAGACGAGCCAATCGTCGTACGACGGGTGGCTGTGGATGCTTCAACAGCCTGACATCGTCCCCCCCGCACCATTCCCTCCGACCCCCATCCCGCCGCAATTCCCGCCTCCGCTTTTGGACGTATCGGCATTCACCGGCGGGACATTTTCCACACCCATCACGGACAATCCATTCTGGTATCCCACAGGCAGCATCTTGAACACCCCATTCCTATTCGCATTCAAGGTCCCGAACGTTGTCACGCTCATTCCCCTTGCCGGTCACTCCTACTGTCTGAGCTGCCACAGCACTGCCGAGTCCGAATCGACCTTTGCTTCGATGGACAACATCCTCGGTAAGGAACTGCGCTACAAAGCATTCGAGACCACCGCGCCCGTCGAACCGACGCCCACGCCGGCCAATTTCTCCCCCTTCCCCAAGCCCCTGTCCCAACCGACACCGGCCTTTCAGAGCTTCTTCAATCAACTCGATCCCGTCCCGTTCGCCGCCGTGTGGGAGACGCGTATGCCGGCGGAAACCTACGATCAGCAGGTGACCTCGGCGCCTGCCGGGCCGGGGCAGTTTCTCACCTCAGCCCAGTGCAATGCGTGTCACAATGCGACGCCGCAAAGCCCACTCCTGCCAAAGATGGTGTTCGTGGAGGAAAACGCGAGTGGCTCGGGACCTTTGCGTAACCTTTCCCCCAATGGGGAATGGCGCGTCTCGCCCATGGGCTTGGCCGGCCGCGACCCGATTTTCTTCTCCCAATTGCAGTCCGAAACCAACAATCTCCCCCAACTTGCCGCCTGTATCGAGACCACCTGCCTCCATTGCCATGGCGCGATGGGCGAACGTCAGCTTGCCACCGACACCAAGGACCAGGGAGACGAGGCGTGCAAAAATATGTTTGCCATTGAGCCGCCGCCGGAAGTGCCTTTCGGCAAACCGCTGCGGCGCCGCGTGCTGCAGCAATGGCCGGGATCGCCACAGGCCGACGAGCAAAAGTATGCGGCGCTGGCTCGCGAGGGGATCTCATGCGCCGTGTGTCACCATGTTTCCGCAACCGACATGGGCCAAGAGCGCACATACACCGGCAATTTCGTTACCGGGCCAGCGGACAAGATGTACGGTCCATACAAGGACGATACGATCGCCACCAAGCCAATGGAACACGCGCTGGGCATAGCACCCACGTTTGGCGAGCAGATCGTGAGCTCGGAGCTCTGCGGGAGTTGTCACAATGTCTTGCTGCCGATCTTCGATAACTCCGGCCAACGCCGCGACGCGGCGTACGAGCAATCAACACATCTCGAATGGCTCAACAGCGAGAGCGGCCGTCCCGGTCCACAATTCCGCTCCTGCCAGGATTGCCATATGCCGACCCACTACAAGGGGAAGCAGCTCCAGTTCAAGATCGCCAACAGTGAATCGCCCGATCAATTTCCGCCGACGACCCATCGACTGCCCGATAGCGATATCGAGCTGACCGAACGCAGTCGGTTTTCCCGCCATTCCCTGCACGGACTGAATGTGTTCTTGAACCAGTTCTTTCAGCAGTTTCCACTCATCCTGGGCTTTCAACAGGTGGACTGGATGTCGGAACAGCCGTCACCTCTCGATCCCCCAGCGCCGCCGGTCAGCCAAGCCTATATTATGGAACTGCCGTTGTTGACCGGCTTTGAGTCGATGCTGGAGATGGCCGACAAGGAAACGGCGACCATCGACATTGGGCAGCTGCAAAGGACGTCGCAAGGACAGTTGCGCAGCGTGGTCACGGTGCGCAACCTCACCGGGCACTATCTCCCTTCGGGCGTCGGGTCCCGCCGGGTCTTCTTGGAGCTCCTCGTCCTCGATCGTCAAGGAGCCGTGCTGTGGGCTTCGGGGCGCACGAATGACTTCGGCTTCATTCTCGATGGGGTCACCGACCGCGTATTGGAGAGTGAGCAGCCGGTGAAATTCCCCGGTGCTCCCGTTCAACCGCACTATCAGGTCATCGATTCGGGGAGTCAGGTGCAGATCTACCAGGAGTTGATCCGGGATTCAGAGGGCATTCTGACCACGAGCTTCCTGCACCGAGTTGAGCCGATCAAGGACAATCGCATTCGGCCGAAAGGGTTCGATCCTCAATTCTTCGCTCAATCGCCCTCGCCCTACATTCAGAAGCTCGCCGAGATCCCCGGGGAGGAAGCCCACGACCCCTATTACGTGGATCCACAGCTCACGGGCGCAGACGAAATCGAGTACCGAATTCCCCTCGACCCGGAGACGCTGCAACGCGCCGACCATGTCCAGGTAACCCTCTACATCCAGACGATTCCCCCATTCTATCTGCAGCAGCGCTTTCAGGACGCCTCTCGGGGGCCGGGAGCTAAAGACGATATCCAGCGCCTATACTATCTCACCAGTCATCTGAATCTGAACGATGCAAAGAGCGAAAAGGGCGAGCCGGTACTCAAAGGATGGAAGCTTCGAATTGCCGGGGGTACACGACAGGTTCAATAGTGCAAGGCG
>DASVHW010000268.1 GCA_036382395.1 Candidatus Binatia bacterium
GGCGGCACCAAGAAGTCGCTCAACTAGTGTGGTGCGTCAGACAGATCGGACCTTATCTCAAAGGCACCCGGCAGGTGAAACTGCGGCTACAAAGAGCGCAAATCCCATCTGCGTGGGCTCGGAGAGTCGGCGCAGGCCGACCCTTCGACAAGCTCAGGACATGCTTCGTGCCTCTCGTTGCCGCGAATTCATTCGCCGAGTTCAGTCCTGAGTCCTGGGTCCTGAGTGCTGAGTCCGGATTCCCCGATCCGCGCTTACGCTCCATCCCGCGCTGTGGTAATGCCCGCGGACGTGGCTGTCTGTGAGCTGTGCGGGCTGGCGCGCACGACCAACTGGTATGCGGAATTCACCGAGCCGTTCCGCTTTGTGATCATCGATTGCGATTCGTGCGACGTCCCCATGGTCGTACTCGGGGCGCACCGTGCCGCACCGCTGCCGGAAGAACGCACCGTCATGCAGGAGGCGCTGGCGCGGATCGCCGACTCGAAGTACCCGCACGGCTGGTATTATGACGATCACATGCGCCAGATCCCTGAGCACTACCACCTGCATGCGCGGCCGTACCCAAGTTGGTGGCCGAAGGCCTGGAGTTCGGGTGGCGGGGACCCGGGATCGGCTTAGCTTCAATGCCAGTCAGTTCGTCTTTAGCAATTCCACGACGCGCTCCGGGGGCCGCCCGACGACGGCGCGGTTCCCGCGCACGACAATCGGGCGCTCAATGAGAATGGGGTGCGTGGCCATGGCGTCCAGGAGTTGCTCCTCCGAACTGTTCGCGCTCAAGCCGGCTTGCTTGAATTCCGCCTCGTTCCTGCGAATCCACTCCGCCGGGGAGCACCCCAGCTGGCGCCGCAGCGTCGCCAACTCCGCGCGTGTGGGTGGATCCTTGAGATACTCGACGACGCGCAGCGGAACTTCGTGCGCCTGCAAGATCGCCAGTGCGGCGCGGCTCTTGGAGCAACGGGGGTTGTGATAGATCGTCAGTCTCTCCATACCGCCAGAGGGTAGCCGCCTGGCGCGACGCCGTCTAGCACCGCGACCCGTTCAGGTACTCGAGTAGCATATCGGCGGTAGCCGCCGCGCCGTTGGTGTCGACCGACGGCTGCCGCCGCGGCTGCGCCAAGATCGATTCCAGCGCCGGCAGACGGTCGGCCGGTCGAGCCTGGCGGTGCGCGGCACCAGCGGCACGTCACGGAAGCGCGGCGCAGCTTACCGGTACGTCCCACTCCGCAGCAACGATTTCACCTCATCGTGGGTACCCAGGAACGAGACATACAGCTCGCCGGGACGGTCTTGGAAGATCAACCGTAGCGCCAGACTGCCGCGACACTCGAAGAGCTTCCCGCCGAGCTTGCGGATGCCGAGTCCGCTGCGCAGGTGCGGCTGTCCAAACTGCGCCATCAGCTCGCACAAGGCGAGGAGGCACTCGACCCGCTCGTCCTTCGACAGCCCCCGCAATCGCCTCAGCACCGCCGGGTCGATTGACAGGAACTTAGGCAAGCATCTTCCTCAGCTCTTCCGCCGTGACCGTGACGAGCTTCCGCGACCGCGCCAGCCTGCGATAGCGCGCGTCCGTCGCCTGGTCGAGCGCCAGCGCTTGCTCGGGCGTGACCCCGTACTCCCGCTGCGCATAATCTGTCGATTCCACCTCGACCTTGCGAAGGGCGATGATGTCGGCACCCGCAATGATGCCGACGTCCTGCCCTCTGGCCGCGGCAGTCAGCCACCGGCCGAGATTCTTTTTCGCCTCCGTGATCGTTAGAGTCTTCATATGGTCTTTATATAGTCCCTAAAGACTCGTCGCAACCGGCGCCCACGGTTCACCCGAGACACTCCAGCACCGCCGCGCACAGCAGCGGGAACATGATCTCGTGATGCCCGGTGAGCCGGTATCCGTGCCCGTTACCGGCGGTCGGGCGCTGGACGATGTTGACCCCGGGGCGATAGTGGCGGATGAAGTCCATGTCGATGGTCACCAGCCGGTCGACCCGCTTGCCGACATTCCGCGCCAGGTTGAGCGCCTTGACGAAGACTTCCGGAATGATGACGGCGGAACCGAGATTGATGAAGACCCCGCCGCGCAGTCCTGCAACCACCGCGGCCAGGCGGCGAAAATCGCGTAAGCTCGCCGCGCCGATGGCGGCGCCGTCGGCGCTCGGATGCATGTGGATGATGTCGGTGCCGATGGCGACGTGCACCGTGACCGGAATGCCGAGGCGCGCACCCGCCGCCAGGATGCTGAGGCGCGTGTTGGCGAAGCCGGCCTTCAACAGCTGCCTCCCGACGGCTTCGCCGAGACCCTGATCCGCTGCGGCGCCCGCGATCGTGCCGTTGAGAAAGCGTCCGGTTTCTTCCGCCATCCCGAACTGGCCGTCGGCCAGGTTGGCCGCCACGTCTTCCGAGGTCTCGCCGGCGTACGCCAGCTCGAAGTCATGAATGATCGCCGCGCCGTTCATGGCGATGGCCGACAGAATGCCGCGTTCCATGAGATCGATGATCAGCGGGCTCAATCCCACCTTGATGGGGTGGGCCCCCATCCCGAGGACAATGCGTTTGCCGGAGCGGTGGCGCGTCGCAATGGCCTCGGCGGCCGCGCGGAAGTCGCGCGCCGCAAGAATGTCGGGCAGGCCGCGCAGAAACCCGGCCAGCGGCATGCCCTTGCGGGGAGGCGTAGCGATCAGTTGCTTCGCCACCTTGCTCCGCCGCGTACGCAACGGGTACGTCCGCACGCGCGAAAGATCGAGCGGTGTCACCGGTACGGGACGCGCGCGTTTCATCAACCCTTCTCCGCCTACCGCTTTCGCGACCCGCCGCCGAAGAGCCGCACATCGACTTGTTCACAGATGACGTGGCCGACGAGGATGTGGGTTTCTTGAATACGGGCGGTATCGGTGGTGCCCCCCGCCCGCAAGACCAGGTCCGCCACGCCGGCCAACTTCCCGCCGCTCCCGCCCGTCAAGGCAACCGTGCGTAGGCCGATGCGGCGGCAGGCGGTAACGGCACGCAGGACATTGACGGCATTGCCGCTGGTGGAGATGGCGATGGCAACGTCGCCGCGTCGCCCGAGGGCTCGCACCTGTTTGGCAAAGACCTCGGCGTAGCCGTAGTCGTTGGCGATGCTGGTCAGCGCCGAGCTGTCCGTGGTCAAAGCAATCGCCGGCAGCGGCGGGCGTTCGATCTTGAAGCGGTTCACGAACTCAGCGGCGATATGCTGCGCATCCGCAGCGCTGCCCCCGTTGCCGAAGAGCAACAGCTTGCTTCCGGCCTGCAAAGCCGCCGCGATGGTCTCGACCACCTGCACCAGCGTATCGAGGTTCTCCCGCAGGAACTGGCGCTTCACCGCGATGCTGGCGGCAAACGAGCGATGGATTTCCCGGCGCACGGGTCGCACCTTACACCATTCCACGCACGGCTTGCCAATGGAGGCGCACGCGTTTACAAGCGCTATCACGCCAGCAGAGGAGAACGATGGAGCCCGCAGGTAACCGATCCTCCATTCCGGATTCCCGGTTCGCCGCCCTCCATGTGTTTGTCTGTTGCCTGCTCCTGTGGCCCCTTCCCGCCCTTGCGGTCTGGGGCGCGCACGGCATGGTGGCCGCGGACCACCGCCTGGCGTCGCAGGCCGGCGTCGAGATCCTGCAAGGCGGAGGCAACGCCGTCGACGCGGCGGTCGCCACCGCCTTTGCCGTGGGCGTCGTCAACCCGGCATCCTCCGGCATCGGGGGCGGCGGCTTCATGCTCATCTTCCTGGCGCGGTCTGGAGGCGCGGTGGCGCTGGACTACCGCGAGACCGCGCCGGCCGCCGCAGCGCAAGACATGTTCGTTCGCGACGGTCAGGTGGTGCCCGAACTCAGTCGTCACGGCGGTCTGGCCGTGGCCGTGCCGGGTGAAGTCGCCGGCCTGGCGGCGGCGCTGCGCCGCTACGGGACGCTGCCGCTCGCGACGGTGATGCAGCCCGCTATTCGCTATGCCGGCGACGGTTTCGTGATCGAAAAGCATCTCGCCGACGAGATCGCCGACACCAGTACGGCGCTGCTCGCCAATCCCGTGTTGGCGCGGAACTTCCTGCACGCCGATGGCTCGCCGCTACGTGCCGGTGAAGCAGTGCGCCAGCCGGAGCTGGCCGATACCCTGCGACGCATTGCAGCCGAAGGTCCTCGAGCCTTCTATCGCGGTACCATCGCCGAACACATGGCGCAGAGTGTGCAAACCGCGGGTGGCGTGTTGTCGGAACGCGACCTGCGCGAGTATCAACCAAAGTGGCGGCGCCCGCTGCGAGGGCGACACGCCGGCAACACGTTGATCACCATGCCGCCGCCCAGTTCCGGTGGCGGCGTGCTGCTCGAAATCCTCGGCATCATCGGCCATGACGATCTTGCCGCGCTCGGGCACAACTCTCCTACGTATCTGCACTTGCTGGCCGAGGCGATGCGGCATGGCTTTGCCGACCGCGCCCGCTTTTACGGCGACCCCGACTTCGTTCAGGTACCCCTGGCCGAACTGCTGGCGCCGGCGAACACCTCCGCTTTGCGCGCCCGTATCAGCGCCGTCACCACCCTCGAGCGGACCGCCTACGGTAGTACGATTGCAGCCAGCGGGACAGCAGGTGCCGATCACGGCACGGCGCACCTGTCAGTCATGGACGCCGACGGCAACGCCGTGGCCTGCACCACGACCATCAACACCGCCTTCGGCTCGATGGTAGTGGCCGGAGACACCGGCATCATCCTGAACAACGAAATGGACGATTTCTCCGCCCAGCCGGGCGTGGCAAACGTCTATGGCTTGATCGGCACCGAGGCCAACGCCATCGCACCGCGTAAGCGTCCGCTGAGCAGCATGACCCCGACCATCGTCACCCGTCACGGCCGGCCCATCCTGGCCCTCGGAGGCTCGGGTGGCCCGCTGATCATCAGCGCTGCGACCGAGGTGCTGCTGAACATCCTCGACTTCAACATGGACGCCGCGACCGCGGTCGCGGCGCCGCGTATTCACGACCAGTGGACCCCAGCCGTGCTCGCGGTGGAACCGGGTATCCCGGAGCTCACGCGTTTGGCACTTGCGCGTTACCGTAGCCTCGTGAAAGAGATGAGTGCGATGGGTGCTGTACAGGTCGTCCGGAGAACCGCCGGCGTATTCGAAGGCGCGTCAGACCCGCGCAAGGGCGGGGAGGCGGTGGGTTGGTAGGCATGGCCGCAAGCAACGGCACACAGTCACCGCAGCGGTGGTGGTCCTCCGCCTGGTTCAAGATCGGCCTGAGCCTGCTGCTGCTCGGCATTCTGCTGCGGAACACGGACGTGTCCGCATTGATCAGGGCCGTCGCCAAGGCGCGACCGGGCTGGGTGATCGCCGCTCTGATTATGTATGTCGCCAGCATGGTCGTCAGTTGTCTGCGCTGGGCCATGCTGGCACGGGCACTCGGGTTCAACGAACCGTTCGGGCACTTCTTCGGGTCCTACTTCACCGGCATGTATATGAATCTCTTCGCCCCGAGCACCGTGGCGGGCGATATCGGGCGGGCTCTATACCTGGCTGGCGGGCAGCGGCGCAAGGCGTTGGCCTTCACCACCGTGATCGCCGACCGCGGCTTGGGGTTCATCGTGCTCAGTTGGATCGGCGCTCTCGCCATCTTTACGCAGCCTGGGTACCGCCTTCCGGCTGCGCTCTACTATGGCGCCTGGATCATTCCGCCGGCAACGCTGTTCGGCTGGCTGTTCGGACCGCCGCTCGTCGTGCGGGTATTCCCGCCGGGCAACCCCTGGCGGGAGCTGGTCGAGCACGATCTGGCGCCGTACTGGAGTGACTTCCGTCTGCTGACCCGGACCAGCCTGGTGGCTGTCGTCTTTCACTGCATGCAGATCGGCTCGCAGGTCTTGTTGGCGTGGGCGCTGGGCATTGATGCGCCGGCCTCGTTCTTTTTCATTTTCGTCCCCGTGGTCAACATTCTCAGCATGGCACCGGTGAGCTTCAGTGGCATTGGGATCCGTGAATGGGGTTATCGGCTTTTCCTCGGCAAGATCGGCGTCGCACACCACACCGGCGTGGCCTTGGGGCTGCTGTCCAGTACCTTGGTGCTCATCGCCGGGCTCACCGGGGGGTTGGTCTTTCTCTTGTGGAAAGCGGAAGCGCCGGCACCGTTAGCTGACGCTCCCATCCCGACACCCGCCGAGCGCGTTGAGGTAGCGGCGCGCTCCGAGTCGGCCTAGCAGTCTGTCGGACTTGGCAGCCCGGAGCGACCCATCGGGGAGCGGTCCGCCGAACCTACGCTGGGGCGCAGCCCCCTAGGCGATTGCCCCGACCTGCAACTAACGATACTCTACACTCCTCAATGAAATTGCTGGTCGCGGAAACCGCAGGCTTCTGCTGGGGTGTGCGCCGCGCCTTGGATCAGGCGGTGGACCTCACCAAAAAGACGGACGGGCCGGTCTATACCTACGGGCCGCTGATCCACAACTCCCAGGTACTCGAGGAGTTGAAGGCGCAAGACATCCACGCGGTCGAAGGACTCGATCAGGTTGCCGGAGGCACCATCCTCGTGCGCGCACACGGGGTCCGTCCCGAGGTCATCGAGGAGCTGCACGCACGCAGCGAGAACGTTTTCGACGCCACCTGTCCGCTGGTGCGCCGGGTGCAGAAGGCGCTCTCGGCCTACGTCGAGAAGGGGTACGACACCGTCATCGTCGGCGATGACGACCACGCCGAGGTCATCGGCCTGCGCGGCTACACCAAAGACCGCTGCTACGTCGTCGCGGACGAAACCGAGGTGGACCGGCTGCCGTCGTTCGACCGCGTCTGTGTCGTGGCGCAAACGACACAGGACGATCGGACCTTCGACCGGGTGGTCGACCGCATTCGGGAGAAGGCCGGCGAAGTGCGGGCCATCAACACCATCTGCGAGCCGACGCGCGACCATCAGACCGAGACCATCGATCTGGCGCGGCGGGCCGATCTCATGGTGGTGGTCGGCGGCCGTCACAGCGCCAACACCGTCAGGCTGGTGAAGCTGGCGCGCGACGAAGGGGCGCGGGTGTTGCACGTCGAGACCGATGCGGAGATCGAGCCGGAGCAGTTCAGCGGCTGCGAGACCGTGGCCGTTACCGCGGGGGCTTCAACCCCGGAATGGATGATCAACCGTGTGGTGACCAAGATCCGCTCGTACAGCCCCGAAGCCCGCAGTGCCTGGCGCACCTGGCTGAGCAACGCCGCCAGCTTGATCGTGGCGAGCAATGGCTATGTCGCCGCCGGTGCCGCGGCGTTGACCCTGGCGTGCGTCAAGCTCATCGACCCGTACGCCACGGCGCCGCAGGGGTTGCCGCTGATTGCGGTAGCGGCGTTCTTCGTGCACGCCATGCACGCCGTCAACCGCTACATGGGCCGGTCGCCGTACTCGGGTTGGGGCACATTTTCACCGCGCGGCTACCAGCGCTTTCAGACCGCGATGATGTTTCTCGGCATTGGCGCGCTAGCCATCACCTTGGCACTTTCCGCCTGGGTGGGCCCCCTGCCCTTCATTGTGGTCCTGATCTCCGGCGCCTTGGGTCTTCTGTACACCGTGAAGATCATCCCGCTGCGGTGGGCGCGGCACATGTGGGGCGTGCGCCGCATCAAGGATCTGCCGGCATCGCGTGACTTCTCCGTCGCGCTGGGCTGGACGTTGGTAACAGCCGTGTTACCCGTGCTGGTGTTGAATGCCACGGCACTGCGCGGCGTGATGGTGAGCCTGTTCGCCTTTGTGTTGGTCTTCGTACGCTCCGCGCTCTTGGGCGTGCGTGACGTGCAAGGCGACAAGATCATGGGCATGGAAACGATTTTCAAGGTGGCAGGCAAGCGCCGCACCAAGGAAGTCATGGCGGTGCTGACGGGGTCCTTGACCCTGTTGCTCGGCGCCATGGCCTCTCTATCGGGAACCAGCTCCTTGGCGCTCTTCCTGTTGCCGGTAGTGTTGTACGTCTGCCTGGTTTGCTGGCTGTATGAGCGCCGCCTACTCCCGAAAGGTCCCGAAGGAGAATTGGTTGTCGACAGCCAGTTCATCCTCGCCGGCCTCATGACCCTCCTCTGGCGCGCGCTGCTGATCTAAGACCCCTGACTCCTGTCTCCCAACTCCTGACTCTGGTACCCTTCCCCCATGCCTGCGAAGGACCAGTCGCCACGAACGCGTGACATCGCCGTCAACCGGCGCGCCCGGCACGAGTTTCACATCGAGGAAACGTTCGAGGCGGGGCTAGTGCTCACCGGCAGTGAAGTGAAATCGTTACGGGCCGGCAAGGCACAGCTCAAAGACAGCTACGGCCGCATCGACAGGGGGGAAGTGTGGCTCTTCAACGCCCACATCAGCCCGTACGACGCGGCAGCGCAGTTCGGGCACGAGCCCACACGCTCGCGCAAGCTGCTGCTGCATCGGCGTCAAATCGAGCACCTCATCGGCAAGGTGAAAGAGCGGGGCCTGACGCTCATCCCCTTACGGCTGTACTTCAAGGATGGCCGCGCCAAGGTAGAGCTGGGATTGGCGCGCGGCAAGAAGCTGTACGACAAGCGGGCGGCAACGAAAGAGCGTGAAGTCAAACGCGAAATGGATAGAGCGATGAAGGGGTGAAGCGTGAATCGCACCCGTGAGTCGTATCTCGTTCTCTGATCCTGCGCGATTCGGGCGTGCCGGAGGGCATCCTTCGCCATCGGAAGCTCGTCGTCGCGGGGCGGAGACGAGCGAAAGATGGGGCGGGGGGAATTGAACTATCGCCGCAAGGTATTGATTATAGGACTGTTGAGCTGACTCGATTTTCTATGTTGCCCCCAATGTTGCCCCCACGGCCTGCGTGCCAAAGCCTCGAAGCACCTTGGCGTGCGGATGCTTACTGCGCTCCCTG
>DASVHW010000269.1 GCA_036382395.1 Candidatus Binatia bacterium
TAGGGGCGCAAGTTTTCGAGCCCGAGCGCACCTGTGGTTTGATGGCGACTTATGGGAAGCCCAGCGAAAGCCTTCGCAACTCCATCAAGAGAATGTTTGATTACAGTTTGTCTCCTTCCGTTGGCTGGAGCAGTTTTGGATAGTAATCCACGAACTCAGAGTCCGTTTCTGTGAAGGGTTTCGGATGCCGGCCGATGACGGACGGAGCCGCGAACACCGAGGCTGGGGCCGGCGTCCGAAAGCCTCCAAGGAAGGAAACCGCGGGAAGTGGCACGCGGTCGTGCAGCGGGCGCTATGGGGATTTGAGCGCGGGAGAAGAGGTGCGTGATGGCAACCGACACCCATGAGTGCATTGGTCGACGACGTTGCCGGGCATGAGGAGCCCTCTGCGAGGGTAAGTATCTGCCTTGAGCAAAGAAGATTGGTGCGCAAGTTGAGATTTCAAGCGTGCATTTGAGCGAGCGCTGCCGTGGCGGATCGACGACCAGCGAGAAAGATCGGTATTGTGAATTTGTGGCGTGGGGATCTTGATCATGACGTATCGATCCTGATCGCGGTTGGCGGCGGCGGTCGATATCGCGGCGTCGAGCCGCGATTGAAGGTCTCGACGATGCTCATGCGACTGCCGCAACATGGACATGGATGCGAGAAGGTCGGCGGCTCGGTGGCGTTGGCGCCGGCTGCATCATGTGCCTCTGTCTCGGGCATTGGCACAGCGAGCAGTTCGCGGGCTCGGGCGATGTTGTCGGCACGAGCGCCACTGGCGAACAAGCCGTAGTGTCGGATGCGATGGAAGCCCTTCGGCAGCACGTGGACGAGGAAGCGGCGGATGAACTCGCCCGTCTTCAGCGTCATGGTCATGTAGCGGCCGGGCCCCTCGATCCGGTAGTCCTTGTACCTGAACGTGACGCCGGTCTCGTCGGCGGCGATGAGCCGGCTGTTGGAGATCGCGACCCGGTGCGTGTAGCGCGACAGATAGGCCAGCACCTGCTCGGGCCCAGCGAACGGCCGCTTGCTATAGACAAACCACTTGGTCCGATGCAGCGGCGCGAGATAGGCCTTGAACGCAGCCTTGTCGGCGAGGTGGGCATGATCGCCGAAGAACTGCAGGCGGTCGGCGTCGTTCGCGGCGACCAGCATCTCCAGCATCAGGCGGCGGAACAGCCGCGACAGCACCTTCACCGGCAAGAGGTAGTTGGGACGGCAGCCGATCCAACGTGTGCCGTCGAGCGATATCCCGCCACCCGGTACGATCATGTGCACGTGCGGGTGATGCGTCATCGCGGAGCCCCAGGTGTGGAGCACCGACGTGAAGCCGATCCTGACGCCCAGGCGCTTGGGATCGGCCGCAATCGTCAGCATTGTCTGCGACGAAGCCTTGAACAAGAGATCGTAGATGACGGCCTTGTTCTGGTAGGCGATGGCCCCGATCCGCACCGGCAACGTGAACACGACGTGGAAGTAAGGGACGGGCAGCAGCTCGGCCTTGCGCTCCTCCATCCATGCGAGCGCCTGCGAGCCCTGGCACTTGGGACAATGCCGGTTGCGGCAGCTGTTATAGGCGATCGCCGTGTGCGAGCAGTCCTCGCAGCGCATAACATGCCCGCCGAGAGCCGCTGTGCGGCAGCTCTCGATCGCCGACATCACCTTCAACTGGCCGAGGCTCACGTGGCCAGCATTGGCTTTACGCCAAGCGGCCCCGTGGTCGCGGAAGATATCCGCGATCTCCAGAACTGGACGGGCCATCAGCGCCGCGCGTCAGGCGGGCGGCTCGTCCTTCTTGGGCTTCAGGCTGAGATGCTCCAACGGGCTCATGACCGCGCGGATGGTGTTGGTGGCGATGCGCGTGTAGAGCGCCGTCGTATCGAGTTTGGCATGTCCGAGTAGAACCTGAATCACTCTGATATCGGTGTTCTGCTCCAGAAGATGGGTTGCAAAGCTATGCCGCAGCGTGTGCGGGGACACCCGTTTGGTGATCTCCGCCATATCCGCTGCCGCATGGCAGGCCCGGTTGAGCTGGCGCGTCGACATGGGTTGGAGTGGATCGCGGCCCGGGAACAGCCAGGCGGTCGGTCGCGCGATGCGCCACCAGTCGCGCAAAAGTTCGAGCAACACAGGGGAGAGCATCGCGTGCCGATCCTTGCGGCCCTTGCCCTGCTCGACGCGCAGCATCATGCGCTTGCTGTCAATATCGGACACCTTCAGCGCGGCGACCTCGGACACGCGCAGGCCCGCACCATAGGCGACGCTGAACGCGGCCTTGTACTTGACGCCAGGGGCGGCCTCCAGAAAACGCGCCACCTCCTCGGGGCTCAATACCAACGGCAGCTTGCGCGGCTCGTGCACAAAGGTCAGGTGTCGAACCGCATCGGTCCGATCGAGCGTCACGGTGAAGAAAAACCGCAGCGCCGAGACCGTGGAGTTGATGGTCGGCGCACCCACGCGGTTCTCGGTCAGGTGCAGCTGGAACAGACGCAGGTCCTCATTGGACGCTGTGTCCGGCGATCGACGCAGGAACCTTGCCAGGTTTGTAACCGCGCGGATGTAGTCGCTTTGGGTCTTCGACGTGAAATGGCGGACCGTCATGTCCTCGATCATTCGCCGCCGCAACGGGCTGATGGTCTTGTCGGTCATGGGATACTCCTGTCTGAACCGAGGTTGTTAACCCCGCGATTTTCAAACAGGACGCCCCATTCCGTCACCGCGTTCCCGTCAGTCCAATGCACCACCTTGCGCACAGCGCTCTACCGCGCGAGCGGTTTCGTTCCATGATCCACAACGGACGAACAAGATACGAGGCGCTTGAAAAGCGCTCGTCATTCCCAGCAAACCGTGATCCTGTTGGCTTGGGCAATTCCTAGGTGGTATCTGGCGAGTTGCGATTGAGCACAGAAGGATCCAACGACCATGTACCGCCATCATTTACTGGTTGCGACGCTCGCCCTAGCGGCGATGCTTTCTGTACCTGCCGCGGCCCAGGCTCTGCAGTCGTGGACGCAGGTGGGTCGCCGCCACTTGCGACAATCACGGCTACCTTACGCT
>DASVHW010000270.1 GCA_036382395.1 Candidatus Binatia bacterium
CGAGCCCGATTTTGCGGTGGCGCCCGAGTTTCTGGCCCAGGCAGGAAACCTGGCGATCGACACGATCCGCGAGGTGTTGCGCACGGACCCGCTCCTGCGCCCGCTGCCTGACGCCGCCAACGTCGCGGCCTGCACCACCACCGAGAAGTGGGAAGCGCTGCGCGCCGCGGTGGTAGAGGCACTGCGCCTGTTTCACCAGCGCAACCCGCTCGTGCCCGGCTTGGAAATGGAATCCCTGCGGACGCAGATCGCGCCGGATCTGCCGCCGAAGATCTACCGCACTCTGCTTGATGCGCTGGTTGCCGGAGGGATCATCGCGCGGGCGGACAGCACACTGCGCCTGCCGGCGCATCGGGTGACCTTGAAGCGTGACGAAGAAGAACTGGCCGCACGCGCGGAGACACTGATCACCGCAGGCGGTGTGACCCCACCCGATCTGAAGCAAGTCGAGAGCGCGCTGGGCATGCCGCGGCGGCGGCTGGAGCCCCTCCTGCAGCAGCTCGAACGCGAAGGCAGGGTGGTGAAGATCGCCACGGATATGTACTTCGCCTGCGCCCACCTCGAGCGGGCGCGAACGCTCCTGCGCCAGTACGCCGAGGCACACGGTGACATCAGCGCCGCCACCTTCCGCGATCTGCTGGGCGCCAGCAGGAAATTCAGTATTTCTCTGCTCGACTATTTCGACCGCACGGGGTTCACGCTCCGTGTCGGCGATGTCCGCCGGCTGAGAGCCGCCCCGAAATAGCGGAGAGATTTCGGAGCCGGTGGTTCTGATGCGAAGCTGAACACTCTTCGCTGGCGGCTGACAGCTGCTTCACCACTTCACGGTCGCAGGCGTTCCAGCAGGCGCGGGAATGGTATGGTCTCGCGCACGTGGTGGAGCCCGCACACCCAGGCGACGAGTCGCTCAATGCCCATTCCGAAGCCGGCGTGCGGGACCGAGCCGTAGCGCCGCAAGTCGGCGTACCAGCTGAAGGCTTCCTTGGGGAGTTGGTGGGCCTCGATCTTGTCCTCGAGCCTACGGAGATCGTCCTCGCGTTGTCCTCCCCCGATGATCTCGCCATAGCCCTCCGGCGCGAGCATATCCACGCACAAGGCCACGCGGGGATCCTGCGCATCTGCCTTCATGTAGAAAGCCTTGCACTCCAAGGGGTAGCGGTGGACCAGCACCGGCCGATCGAATGCATTCGAGATGGCGGTCTCTTCATCGCCACCGAAATCCGCTCCCCACTCGACGGTGAAATTGTGCTGGCGGAGCAGGTCGACAGCATCGGTATAGGTGATACGCGGGAACGGCTTCTGTACCCGCTCGAGCGGCACGCAATCGCGCTCGAGATGCTCCAACTCGTGGCGCCGCTCGCGCAGGGTTCGTTGGACCACGTACTCGACGAAGTCTTCCGCCAGATCCATGTCCCCGGCGAGGTCCATGAAGGCGACCTCGGGTTCTATCATCCAGAATTCAGTCAGATGCCGCCGGGTCTTTGATTTCTCGGCGCGAAATGTGGGACCGAAGCAGTACACTTTGCCGAACGCGAACGCACCAGCCTCGGCGTAGAGCTGGCCGCTCTGCGTCAGGTATGCAGGTTCGCCGAAATAGTCGGTGACGAACAACGTCGTCGTCCCCTCGCATGCAGCCGGGGTGAAGATCGGCGCATCGATGAGCGTGAAACCTTTGCCGTCGAAGTAATCACGACAGGCACGGATGATCGTGCTACGCACGCGCAGAATCGCGTGCTGTCGGGAAGAGCGCAGCCACAAGTGACGATGATCGAGCAGGAAAGCGACTCCATGCTCCTTGGGTGTGATGGGATAACTTTCCGCTAACGCTACGACCTGCAGATCCTTGACGGTCAGCTCGTAGCCCAACGGCGCACGGCTGTCGGCGCGGACGGTGCCGCGGACGATCAGCGACGACTCTTGCGTGATGTGGTCGGCGAGGGCGAACTGTTCCGGCGAAACATCGTTCTTGAACACGACGCATTGCAGAATCCCGGTGCCGTCGCGGACTTGGAGGAAATGCAGCTTCCCGCTCGAGCGCTTGTTGTAGAGCCAGCC
>DASVHW010000271.1 GCA_036382395.1 Candidatus Binatia bacterium
GAGAGGAACTGGATGATGAACAAAGGAAAAGGTCTGATTCGGAGCCTCAATCGCAAGGGAACACGGAGCGAGAAGAAGCCTGCTGGCGGGGACCCCGCAAGACGACCGCAGGAGCCGACGATTTGCGAGCGCTGCGGGGCGATCTTCGCTCGGCAAACGTGGCGGCGGGATCATAAGGCCAATCACGCACTCCTGTCGCGTGCCGTCTGGGCCGTGTGCCCGGCCTGTAAACAAGTGCGTACGGTGGAGTATTTCGGGCGGGTCCTGATTCGGGGCGCATATGCGGCGGCGAACGAAACCGAGATCCGCCGACGCATCGACAACGTTGTTGAACGTGCCGACTTCACCCAGCCGCAACGCAAGCTGGTATCCGTGGAGCGCAGCGGTGACGAGATCGAGGTCCTGACTACCTCGCAAAAGCTTGCACACCGTATCGTGCACGAGCTGAAGAAGACGTTTCGTGGTCGCGCCTCGTACCAGTGGTCCGATGAAGGCAGTTTGTTTGCGGTGTGGCAGCGTGACGACCTGGCCCGCGTATCGTCTTCGCGGCGCTGACGGCCGGCCCGCGCTGCGTCACTTTGGGGACGGTGGTTGCGGTGGTGGAGGAGTCGAGGGCGGTGTGCTCGGTGTCGCGTTCTGCGCTGGTGGACTCGCCACAAAGTGCCGCAGGCCTTCTGCCAGCCGCCGCAAGCGTTGCGCCGCCGAATAGTGGATCGTGCCTTCCTCGCTGATGCTGCCGGCCTTGACGCCGGTCAAGACTTCCAGCCCTTCATCGATGGTGCGGATCGGGTAGATGTGAAACTGATCGTTGCGAATGGCGTCGATGACCTGGGGGCGCAGGACGAGGTTTGGCAGATTCTGTACCGGCATGACGATGCCTTGGCGGCCCGTGAGACCCACTTCGCGGCAGGTCGCGAAAAAACCCTCGATTTTCTCGTTGATGCCGCCGATCGGTTGAATCTCGCCCCACTGGTTGACGCTGCCGGTCACGCCAAGATCCTGGCGCAAGGGTACGCCAGTCAGACTAGAAATCAGGGCAAAGAGCTCCGTCGATGACGCGCTATCGCCCTCGATTCCCGAGTAGGACTGCTCGAAGCACAAGCTGGCGGACAGGCTGAGGGGGAAATCCTGCGCGTAGGCGCGGCGCAGGTAACCGGAGATGATCAGCACCCCTTTGTCGTGCGTGCGGCCGCTCAGTTGTGCCTCGCGTTCCACGTTGATGATGCCTTGGTGGCCCATGGAAACGGCTGCCGTGACGCGCGACGGGCGCCCGAATTCATAGCCGCCGATGTTGGCGACGGCGAGGCCGTTCAGCTGACCCACCTTGCTGCCGTCCACATCGACCAGCAGGGTGCCGTCACGGATGAGTTCGCGCAGCTTTTCCTCATAGCGATTGAGCCGGAAGATGCGCTGCTCCAGCGCCTGGTGGACGTGGGTGGCGTCGACCTGTTGCTGTTCCTCTTTGCCACACCAGAAGGCAGCCTCCCGCATGACGTCGGCCACGGGATGCCATTGGCTCGGCAGCTTGCGCCGGTCATTGATCAGGCGGGCGCCATACTCCATCAGGCCTGCAACGGCTGCGGCGGTGAACGGCGGGAGATGCTCCTCGCGGACGATGCGCGCGACCTGGGCACAGAAGCTGCGCCGGGACTCCTGGCCGCCGACCTCGTAGCCGAAGTCAGCGCGGATCTTGAAAATCTCGCTGAACTCCTCGTCGTAGAAATACAGGAGCTGAAACAGCTCGGTGGGTCCAGTCAAAATCACCCGAGTGGAGATGCGGATCGGCTCCGGTTTGAGCGTGGTGGCGGCAAACAGGGCGAATGGGTCGTACGCTTCGATCTCCAGTTCGCCGCTCTTCAGGCACCGTTTGAGAGAGCGCCACACCAGTGGCTCGGACAGCGCATCGAGTGCGTTGATGATGATGCAGCCCCCGTGTGCGCGCAACAACGATCCCGCTTTGATGCGGGTGAAATTGGTCACCAGTTTCCCGGAGGGATCGACCATGCGTTCGACCGCGCCGAAGAGGTTCTTGTACGCCGGCGACGGTTCGATAATCACCGGTGCCGCCGAGATCGCACTGTTGTCCACGAGCACGTTGACCTCGTAATCAATCAGCGCGCCCTCCTGCGCGGGCGCGGGAAACATGCCGGGGAACGGGAACGGCGCTTGCGGCTGCGGCTGCTCGCGGAAGCTGTCGAGATTATCCAGCATGTGCTCGCGGAGATCGGCGAGATACTGCTGTACTTCGCTGCCGTAGCGCTGGCCGATCTCTTCGACCAGTGGGTTGATCACGTTGGCGGCGACCCGCCGCTCCGCTGCTTTCACCTCGCGCGCCAACCGGCGCCCGAGGGCTTGCTGCCGGCGGAGCATGGTCTTGACCTCGCGTGACACCTCGCGCTCCCGCTGGTGCAGATCGTCTTGTTCCGCCTCGCTCAGCTTCTGCAGCTCTTCCGGCTCCATCGGCCGGCCCTCCTTGAGGGGGATGAAAATGATGCCGCCCTGCGGGTGCGGTTGCAGCGCGAATCCTTTCTCGGCCGCGCGTTGTTGGAGTGCCTTGGCGATCTCCTCGCCCTCGTGCCCGTAGCGTTCAGCGAGCTGTTCCTTTTCTTCTTCGAAGGTCTCCTTGCGAAATGTTTCAGGAAGCGCTCGCTTCAGGTCCTCCACCAGTTCCTGCAAGTCGCGACGCAGCTCTTTCCCCTGGCCGGCGGGAAGATAGAAGGCGCGTGGCCGGTCGCGGTTCTGGAAATTCTGCACCAGGACGCGGTCTCCGGGGCGCGGGACGTTGCGCGTCAGCTCGGTCAGTAATCCCGCCAACGTCTGCTCGCGTTGGGTGCCGCCGAGGCCGCACACGTAGATATTGTAGCCAGCATGGTTCACGCCGAGACCCAGTTCGAGGGCGGCCAACGCCCGTTCCTGCCCAACCCAATCCGGCGCGGCGCCGATGTCAGCGGTCGTGGCGAAGCCCAGTTCCGCAGGCGGCACTGCAAACGCGGCCTCATCAGCCGAGAGCTGGCGCTGCGCGGCAGCGGGTTTCAGGTCCTGTCCCTCGCGATCGGTGGGGGTCACGGCTTTCGTCGGCGAATGTGGATGGAGAGGGTGGCGTTTTCGATCTTTGCGTCGATGTGGTCAGGGTCCGTGCCCACCGGCAGGGCAATCGTCCGGTGCAGCGAGATTTCCTGCTGCGTGTGGCTCCAACCGCCCTTGCCGTGCTGGCGTTCCCGTGACTGCCGATGATGCCCGGTCACGGTGAGCCAGTTCCCCTGGACCTGTATCCGGAGGTCCGCAGCGGATAGGCCCTCGGCGGGCAGTTTGACGATCCATCCGTCCTCAACCTCGCGGAACTCTGCCGGTACCAGTTGACGCGAGGCGGTTCCCCAGGGCCGACGGATCAGCTCATCGAATAAGCGGTTGATCTCATCGAGGACGGAAGGCAGTGGCATTGCTTAACGGTTATCACCGAGTGCAAGCGGTGGCAACGGTGTGGCTGGCAGATGGCGTATGGCAGATGGCTTATGGTTCGGACAATATGCGATCTGCACGCCCATGGGTGTTCATCCGCCGCTGCCGTGATAAGAAGTTACGTGTGGCATATCGCTCATGGTGTTCGCGCCATAAGCCAAGCCATAAGCCATCCCATGCGTATCCTCATTCTCAACGGCGGTACCGGAAGTGTGAAGGCTGCCCTCGCGGAAGCTGTGGGCGACCGCGTGACGGTGCGGGCTCGGTTCATGGTCGAAGCCAGCAGTGGCCGCGAGGTCGCTCACTTGTTCACGGAGCTGATCAAGCAGGTGGGAGCAGACAGCGCCACGGTTGATGCGATCGGCCACCGTGTCGTCCATGGGGGACGGCAATTTACTTCTCCGGTGTTGATCGACGCGGAGGTCGAGGCCGGGATCGAAGCCCTCGTTCCCTTGGCGCCGCTGCACAATCCCGTCGCCCTCGCCGGCATCCGCGTGGCGCGCTCGGAGCTGGCGGGCAGGCCCATGGTGGCCGTGTTTGATACCGCCTTTCACGCCCACCGCTCGCGTGCTTCCTTGCACTACGCGCTGCCGCCCGACCTGACCGAATCGCTCGGCCTTTTTCGCTACGGCTTTCACGGCATCGCCCACGCCTCGCTCGCCGAGGGTGTGGCCGAGGGCGAGCGTATCCCGCTGAGTGAGGTGACCGCGGTGACGCTGCAACTCGGCCACGGGTGCTCAGCTTGTGCGATCAAACAGGGGGCATCGATCGAAACCTCGATGGGCTTCACTCCACTCGAGGGCCTGATGATGTCCACCCGTTCGGGTGATGTCGACGCCGCCCTCGTACTCTACCTGCTGCGCCAAGGACGTGCCGTTGACGAAGTCGAAGACCTGCTTACACGGCGTTCCGGTTTGCTGGGCGTCGGTGGAATGGAGGATATGCGTCTGCTGTTGCGTGCGGAAGCGGATGGGGACGCGCGCGCGGCCTTCGCCATCGAGCTGTTCGTCCGGCGGATCGTCGCGACCGTCGGGGCGTACTTCACCCTGCTCGGCGGCTTGGCGCCGTTGGTGTTTGGCGGGGGCATTGGCGAGAACTCCGCTGAAATCCGGCGCCGAGTGATCGAAGGACTGACGGCGTGGGGACTCGACCTCGATCCCGAGCGAAATGCGCGCGGCGAACCGGGGCGGATTTCCACTGAAGCCAGCCGGCCAGTCTACGTCGTCCGAACGGACGAGGAGACGCAGATTGCGCGCGGCGTCGCCAGGCTGATTCAGAAACTGTGAAGCAACCGTTGCGGATACAGCGCCCGCAACGCAAGCTGTAGTGTGCAACGAAGGAGGCGCCGCGGCACATGGGCGAAAATCGCCGGTCACAGCGACTCGGGTACTCGTGCACGAACCCGTGGCTGCCGTGCAATGGCAGCCACGGCTTGTGAGCCGCTTCTGCAAGTCAGTGGTCGGACAGTTCGTGAAGCTGTGCCGCCGTGTCGTTCCCGGCATTCTCTGGACGTAAACGCGCGGGTTCGCAACGTGTAGAATGAGGACACGGGCTGGGCCTCGCGGGGCATTGATATTGCACAATGCCAGGCCGCACGACAGGATTAGCCGATGATCGAACTCGTACATCTGACGAAACGCTACGGTGCGACGCTTGCGGTGGATGACCTCAGCGTGCACGTCGAGGCGGGGGAAATTTTTGGTTTTCTCGGCCCCAACGGGGCGGGGAAGACGACGACCATTCGCATGATGATGGGATTGCTCCGGCCCACTTCTGGAGAAGTCTTTCTGGGCGGCCACGACTTGGCGCGAGAGGATATCGCCGCCAAGCGCTTGTGCGGATTCGTGCCGGATCGCCCACACATGTACGAGAAGTTGACGGGCGCGGAGTTTCTCGACTTCGTCGCCGGTCTGTATAGCGTGTCGCCCGTCGTTGCAGCCCGACGCCGCGATGATTTGCTGGAGATGTTCGACCTGACGCAATGGGCCACGGAGTTGGTCGAAAGCTACTCTCACGGCATGAAGCAACGGCTGGTGATGGCGGCCGCGTTGATCCACGCCCCACGCTTGCTCATCGTCGACGAGCCGATGGTAGGTATGGACCCGCGCGGGGCCAAACTGTTGAAACGCACCTTCCGCCAGCTGGCCCGCGACGGCGTCACCATCTTCATGTCCACCCATAGCTTGGAGGTGGCGGAAGAGACGTGCGATCGCATCGGCATCATCCACCAGGGCCAGCTCATTGCCGTCGGGACGCTCGATGAGCTGCGGCGGCAAGCGGGGGCACATTCCAATTCGAAGCTGGAATCGGTTTTTCTGAAGCTGACGGGCGGTGAAGAAGTCGCCGAGATCCTCACCGCTTTGCGGGCGTGAGCCGTGCCGTCTCTGACCTCGTTCCCCAACAGTGAAGCAGCGGCCACGCTTGCGGCCGGCCGCGTCCCATGGCCCGGCGCCCAGCTGTGGTTGCTGCTGTCGCCTCGCTGGCGTGCCGCACGGAATCAGGCCCGCCGGCTCGACCGGCGAGAGAAGACGCTACTGGCATGTTTCGGCGCGCTCGGGGTGGGGTTCTGGGTCGCGATCTTCGTGTTCTTCTACCGCGTCCTGCGCTACTTCCTTAGTGTGCCGGATTTCGGTCCGGTGCTCACCTACAAACTCCTGAGCATGGTCCTGCTGACCTTCTTCTCCATCCTCTTGTTCTCCAACATCATCACAGCGCTTTCGACATTTTTCTTGTCGAGCGAGTTGGCACGTTTGGTGGCGGCGCCGCTCAGCCGCAGCACGCTCTTCTATGCGCGGTTTGGTGAGACGATCATCGAGTCGTCGTGGATGGTCCTGGCGTTCGCCGTGCCGGCGTTTCTGGCCTATGGCATTGCCCATCGCGCCGGGCCGCTCTTCTACCTGGCGACGGTTGTGACCTTGCCCCCCTTTCTCGTCATCGCAGCGGCCATCGGCATCGCCGTGACCGGCATCCTGGTGAACGTGTTTCCGGCGCGGCGGACACGCGACATTCTGGTGCTGCTGTCGGTGGTGATGGTGGCGGTGCTGTATATGCTCTTCCGCATGTTACAGCCGGAGCGTCTAGTCAATCCCGAGGCCTTCGCCAGTTTCGTCCAATTCCTCGTTGCGATGCAGACGCCGTCATCACCGTTCTTGCCCAGCACGTGGGCGGCGGAGATCTTGCACCCTCTCCTCAAGGGCGAAAGCGGTTCGGCGCTGTTCTATCTGTTGCTCCTGCTGAGCACGGCGGCGGCGTTCACGACGGTGTGCGAGATGCTCATGGGCCGCCTCTTTCTGCCGGGCTTGAGCAAGGCACAGGAAGGCCGCAAAGCCAGATTTACCCAGCGGGCCGCCTGGGAAGTGGCGGTGCGCCTGCTCACTGTTCCGTTCGCACCGCAAACGCGGTTGCTGATGATCAAAGAGGTGAAGACCTTCTTTCGTGACACCAGCCAGTGGTCGCAGCTGATTCTCTTGCTCGCCCTGGCTGCCGTGTACATCTACAATTTCAGTGTCCTGCCGCTGCAGGGCAGTCCGTTGGTCACGTTCTATTTCAAGAACGTGATTGCCTTTCTCAACCTCGCGCTCGCGGGGTTCGTGACCACGTCGGTCGCGGTGCGTTTCGTGCTGCCGTCGATCAGCCTCGAAGGCCGCTCGTTCTGGATCGTGAAAACCGCGCCGCTGGTGTTGAGCCGGCTGTGGTGGAGTAAGTTCTGGGTCGGCCTCGTCCCTCTCCTCGTGCTGGGCGAGGTGTTGGTGCTGGCGACCAACTACTACCTGAGGGTGATTCCGTTCATGATGTGGCTGTCGGGGCTCACGCTCTTCGGCCTGACCTTCGGTGTCGTCAGTCTTGGGCTGGCCGTGGGCGCGGCGTTTCCGAAGTTCGATGCCGACAATCCATCCAAAGTTGCGGCCGGGATGGGTGGCCTGGTGTACATGATCCTGTGCATGTCCTTCATCGGGGCGGTCGTGGTGCTGGAGGCCTGGCCGGTGTATGCGCTCTTCTCCAGCCGGTTGTATGGCACGCCCCTCTCTGGCTTCGCGCAGGCGAGCGTCGTGGGCTCCTTCGCCGCGGCACTGGCTCTGGGAGTAGGGGTGTTTGTTGTGTCCACCCGCTATGGAATTCGCAGGCTGGGCGCCATCGAGCCCTAATCCCTTGCAACCAGAGGGCTACGCAGGACATTCTCCACGGCGGCGAATGGGTCGCCTCGGTTTGCGCGAACGGCTTGCAGTACGGTCGTAACCGTGCGCGCCAGGTCGTTTTGCTCCTGTCGCAGTAGATCGTCGAACTCCCGCAGCCGGTCGGCATACAGCAGGTAATGCAGAATCACGGCGTTGTTGAGCTGTTGCGTTCCGAACTCCGAGTACAGTGTCGTGCGGAAGGCGAGTTGGCGGAACTCTTCCTGTCCGCCGCTGAACAGCTGTTGGCGTTCGGGGGTGCTGAGCCCGGACGCGTACGCGTCACGCAGGTGTGCGGCAAAGCGGCCGAGGAACTCGGAGAAGAGCAGGGTATCATCCCAGACGCTGGTGGCTTGCTGCAAGGCCGGTGTGTCGCCACGCTCGGCGAAGAACGCCATCGCGCCCCGGGTGCCGACGAAGTTGGCGAAGGACTCGTCGAAGTCGGCGTGGCCACCGATGTAACTGGTATTGTGCAGCAGTTCGTGGATGATCACGTTGGCGAGCGTGACGCGGTCGTAGCGCAGGAGGTTGGAGAGGAGCGGGTCGGCAAACCAGCCCAAGGTGCTGAACGCGACCGAGGGACGTACGTAGGTATCGTAGCCGTCACCTTCGAGCTCGGCGGCTTCGGCCTCGGCCGAGTCCTTCGAGAAGTAGCCTATGTACGGCACGCGGCCGATGATCGGAAACCACCAGGTATACGGTTCCAGTCGTGTGCGGTAGGCGGCTGACACCACGTGCACCACCTGGTTGGCGTCCACCCGTGCGAACGTCGCGTAGCTGCTGTCGGCTTTGAGATGTAGGGTGTCGCGGGCAAAGGCACGCACGGCCAGCACCAGTTCGAGTTTGGAGTGCGTCTCCGCATCGAGGTCGCTACGCTGCAGCAGCTCCTCGATGGGCTGTCGGCGCCAAAGGATCTTGGCCTCTTCGTACCCCGCCCGCAGCACATAGATTGGGGAGCAGGCGGAAAGACAGAAAGCGAGAATCAACCAACCCAGCCTCACTTTGCAGCCTCAGCGATTTTGGCGTCCAGATCGGTTCTCCGGGCCACGTCTTCGTGTCCGAGCGTCTGCAAGGCGTGCAGGCGCGCGTACAGGCCGCCAAGCGCCAGCAGCTGGCTGTGCGAGCCCATCTCGCGGATCTGGCCGTGGTGCATCACGATGATGCGGTCGGAGCGCTCGATGGTCGACAGACGATGGGCGATGACCACCGCGGTGCGGTTATGCAACAGCTTTTCCAGAGCGTCCTGGATGAGCAATTCGGTTTGGGTGTCGACGCTGGACGTGGCCTCGTCGAGAACCAAGATGGCAGGGTCGTACGCCAGCGCCCGCGCAAAGGAGAGGAGCTGGCGCTGGCCGGCAGACAGGTTGCTGCCGCGCTCGCGTAGAACCTCGTCGTACTGGTGCGGTAGGCGCTCGATGAACCGGTCGGCGTTCACGAGGCGCGCAGCCTGCTGCACGAGATCGAGGCTGATCTCCGGCCGGCTCAAGCGGATGTTTTCCGCGACGCTGCCGGAAAACAGGAAAACGTCCTGGGCCACGGCACCGATGCTTCGCCGCAGGGCAGAGAGGTCCCAGTCACGCACATCGATGCCGTCCACGAGTACGCGGCCGCGCTGTACGTCGTAGGAACGATTCAGGAGTTTGATGATGGTGCTCTTCCCCGCGCCGGTGGCGCCCACGATGGCAATCTTCTCGCCCGGCCCGACGCTGAAGGAGACATCACGTAAGACGAATTCGTCCCGCTTGTATGCGAACCACACCCGGTCGAACTCGATGCGCCCGAGGGTGCGGGAAGCCGGGGGGGCGGCCAGAGCAACCGGCTTGGGAGGGCTGACGATTGCCGGGGTGGTGTCGAGCAACTGGAAGACGCGCTCGGCCGCAGCCATGGCCGATTGCATCACGGCGTACTTCGAAGAGAAGTCGCGCAGTGGCACGAAGAACTTCTGGACGTACTCGATAAACGCCACTAGCGTCCCCAACGCCAGCGTCGCCCCGAGGATCTGGTGACCGCCGTACCAGACGATGAGGGCGAACGAGATGCTGCTCACCGCCTCGACCAGGGAGAACAGCGTGGCTTCGTAGACGTTGGACCAGTGGTTGGCCTCGCGATGCAAATCGTTATGCCGGTCGAACTCGTCAAAGGTCTGCTCTTCGCGTACGAACAGCTGAATCACCGACATCCCCGAGATTGCCTCTTGCAGGTAGGCGTTGAGACGCGCGATGCGCTCGCGGATCAGCCGGTAACTATGGCGCGCCTTGAGGCGAAAGAAGTTGATGGCGACCAGCATCAGCGGAAGCAGCGAGAGCGCCACCAGGGCCAGCCGCAGATCGATCGTCAGCATAATGGTGGCGATGCCGATCAGGGTGACCGCATCCATCAAGATCGTGATGGCTCCGGCCGCGAACATCTCGTTGATCACGTCCATGTCGGTGGTCATGCGGGTCACGAGCCGACCCACCGGATTGCGGTCGAAGAATGCCGCCTCCAATCTCTGCACATGGGCGAAGATGTCGACGCGCAGGTCGGCAAGGCATTCTTGCGCCACCAGCATGGTGAAGTAATACTGCAGGTAGAGAAAGGTGAACTCGCCGACCACGGCCAGGCCGTACAACAACCCCATCGTTCCGATGCCGCTGGCGTCGTGCTGTGCGATGTACCGGTCGATGGTGATCTTCAAGATGTAGGGCTGCGCCAGGACGAACACCGAGGTGGCCGGCAGACACGCCATCGCCAGCCAGAAGTCCCGTTGGTACGGACGGATGTATCTCCACAGGCGACGAATCAGGCGCGCATCGTACGCCTTGCCGAGGGTCTGCTCGGGTGCGGCTGCGGCGTCTGCGGGGAGCATTGTCGTGGCGCTCATAGCTCGGCGAGCTCTTCTTCGAGCCGCTGTTGCCGGAAGAGGTCGGCGTACAGTCCGTCGCGTGCCAGCAGCGAGGCGTGATCACCTACCTCCACTACGCGGCCGTCATCCACCACGGCGATGAGGTCGGCTTCCTGGATGGTGGAGATGCGGTGGGCGATGATGATGCTGGTACGCTGACGCATCACCTCCCGCAGCGCGGCGAGAATGGCGCCCTCGGTGCGCGTATCGACGCTCGAAAGGGCATCGTCCAGGATGAGGATGCGCGGATCGGTGAGCACGGCGCGGGCCAACGTCAGCCGCTGTTTCTGGCCGCCGGATAGCGTGACGCCGCGTTCGCCGACGACGGTGTCGTAGCCCCGCGGGAAGGATGCGATGTCATCCGCCACGCCGGCGACGGCCGTAGCCCAGCGGACATCAGTGTCCGTTGCCCCCTCGCGCCCGAAGCTCACATTCTCTCGTACCGTCGTGGAGAACAGGAACGGATCTTGCGGAACGAAACCAATGCTGCGGCGTAGTTGGGCCAGTGGTAAGGAGCGGAGGTCGCGTCCGTCGACCAGAATCTGGCCGCCGCTGACGTCGAACATTCGGGGCAACAACATGGCGATGGTGCTCTTCCCGGCACCGGTGCGGCCGACCAGCGCCAGCTTCTGACCGGGCTCCACACGAAAGGATACGCGGTCCAGGACCTGGTGGCCGTTGCCGGCGGTGCGATAGGCGAAGTCCACGTCGCGGAACTCCACCGTTCCGCGCACGGCCGGGAGCGGTTCGATCCCCGGCCCGTCACAGATCTCAGGCTCGGCATCGAAGATGTACGCCAGCCGACTCATCGCGGCGCGCCCGCGCTGGAGGACGGAAAGCATCCAGCCCATGGCCATCGTCGGCCAGGCCAGCAGGTTGAGGTAGCCGATGAAGGCCACCAGATCGCCCAGGCTGAGCCGGCCGCTGATCACTCCGAGGCCGCCATACCACAGCACCACCAGCGTTCCGAGACTGGCAGCGGTCCTCATGACCGGCAGGATTTGACCGCGCACGCGCGCCAACTGCAGGCTCTCTTCCTTGAAGTGGCGGTTGAGCTCGGCGAAAGCGGCAGTCGCGCGATCCTCGCCGGCATAGGCGCGCACGACGTGCATGCCGCTCAGATTCTCTTGCACGCTGCTGCTCATCTCCGCCAGGCCCTGTTGCACCCGCAGCGTGTGCTCCATGAGGCGGCGGCTGAAGCCTTTGACCACGAGCAACAGCAGCGGATAGGAGAGCAGCGCCGCGACGGTCAGACGCACGTCCAGTGTCAGCATGATGGCGATGCCGTAGGCGTAGTAGACGGGCGTGTTGACAAAGTTGAGAATCCCAGGCCCGAGCAGCATGCGGACCGCGGTGACGTCGTTGATCAAGCGCGACATCAGATCCCCGGTGTGCTGCTCTTGGTAGTAGGCCAGCGGTAGCTTCTGCAGATGCGCAAAGAGGTCGTTCCGCAGGTCGTACTCGACGTCGCGCCCGACGTTGAAAATCAGTGTCCGTGAGAACGTGCGCACCACTGCCTGCACAATGGCGATAGCGATGATCCACAACGCGTAGGTGGTGATCTGCGACGGCGCTGCTCCGTGGCCGACGGCGTCAATGGCCCGCTTCAGCAGATACGGCACCGCCATGGCCAACGTCGCCGTGGCCAGCAAGCACGCGCCGCCGGCAGCATAGCGCCACCTGTAGCGCAGCAGATACCCCAATAAACGGCGCATGGAGTTCATAATCCCACAACGCGCCGCTTATGCAATCTTGGCTGGCCCAAACAAAAAGGGCGGAGGAGCGATCACGCCCCTCCGCCCTTCGAACCGCAGAATTGAAGGACTGTACTACCGACCGATGAGCTGGCCGCGCCAGACTTCGATGGAGCCAAACATGCCGCGCTCCGGGGCGTGCGACTTGTCTGCGGGCTCCGACTTGGCCGCGCTGTCGCTCTTCCCCTTCCCCTTTTCCTTTGCCGCCTCTGCCGCCCTTTTCGCCTGGCCAGAACGCCAAGAGGGTGACAGTACATCGCCGAAGGCGACGCCGATGTCGAGAACGCCGTCCTTGTCAATATCCGCCAGTCCAACACCCCAGGTTCGCTCGCGTCCGGTCATGGGGAGGCCGCTATTGTCGATGAGCTTCCAGTTGCCAGCACCATCACCCAAGAACGGGAAGACGCCATACACGCCGCCGATCTCTTCCAAGTTCGTCTTGCCCACCGCCACCAGGTCCATCTTGCCGTCGTTGTTGAGGTCACCGAAGGCAACCCCCAATGCGTTCATCGGCACGATCCCTTCGTTGGCCTTCCGCCATTTCGGTCCCGGTTCCTGGATGAAGACCTCCACTCCGGGAATCGCAGCGCCGGTGACAATGTCGAGCTTGCCGTCGCCATTCACATCTCCGACATCAATTCCCCAGTACAGGCCGTGGATGTCGGGGGCGGGAAGTCCTTCGGACGCTTCGCGCCAGTTGCCCTTGCCGTCGCCCAACCATACGCGCGGGCCCGCCGAATAGGCGGCGACAATGTCGAGGTTGCCATCGCCGTCCACATCGGCCACCTTGACTGAATTGCCCCATTCCGAGTGCGGAAGCCCGTTGGAGTTCTCTTTCCAGACCCCTTTGCAGTTGCCGTCAAAAACGCGGACGCCCTCTTCTGCGGCGGCTACGATCACGATATCGAGGCATCCGTCGTGGTTGAAGTCGCCTAGGGCGACATCTTCCGAACCAACTGTCGGAAGGCCAGCCGAGGCATTGGTCCAGTGTCCCGCCCCATCGCCGAGATAAGCGAAAACGCCCCGGCAATGGTCGGCGATGGCAACGTCCATCTTCCCGTCGTTATTGATGTCACCGAACTTCATGCCGCCGCCGCAAAAGTTTTCGCGCGGCAATCCAGCCGAAGCATCGGTCCAGTGTCCCTTGCCGTCGCCTTGCCAAATCCACGGACCATCCGCCAGGCGCGACACCGCCCCGATGTCTGGGAAGCCATCGCCATTAATGTCCCCAAAGGCAATTTGGCTCTTCCAGATCTTCCCAGTCGGCAAACCATCCCGCGCCGGAGCATAATTCATTGGTGCTGGTGGCACGGTCTGCTTCGGGGACGGAATCAGTCTCTGGCATCCCACGGCCAGAACCCCAACAACTAATAGAAGTGAGACGCGATTCCACAAGATCTTCATCAAACCTCCTCTTGCCCCTTGCGCGACCTGTCAGGAACAGACCATCCGGCCTGAAAAATGCGTGTCGGCTGCTTACCAGACGACCTCGGGTCCGTCAAGCAACTACCGCTGGAACAGGCCTCAAGTCGGTTTTTGGTCTTGCCAACTTCAAAGTTTGGTCAAAAGTCGGGCTTTTCGCTTGACAAGGCCCGGCCGTTGCAGTATCAAAACGGAGCTTTCTAGCCCGGCTCGTTAGTGCCGGAACGGTGAGGTCTAGGTGCGAGGTATGGTGGAGCGTAAGCTTCGAGGTTGTGTCAGTAGCGGTGAATTCTCCGGCAGGGAAAGGAGAAAGCGAATGTACATGGTGAAGCCGGTTCGGGTTTTGTGGGTGTTGGGCATAGCGGTGGTTGGACTGCTGCCCTTGGCAGGGATCGCTTCCGCGAGCGTCAATGACGTTTCCACGGAGCGTGGTGGTTCCATTATCGTTTTCCCAAAGGTGGTTTGGGATGGAACGCGTGACACCATCATTCAGATTGGGAACATGAGTAATTCAATGGTGCATGCTCACTGCTTCTATGTGAACGCTGCTCCTGTCAACCCCAGTCTTCCGCCGTCAAGTACCAATCCACCACAGTGGAATGAGACGGATTTCGATATCTGGCTGACGCGTCAGCAGCCGACACATTGGGTTGCCAGCCTCGGGCGTCGATGGGGGA
>DASVHW010000272.1 GCA_036382395.1 Candidatus Binatia bacterium
GCTCTGCTCTGGTGTCTTCGCAAAGGAACGAGCGGGCTGGGCCGTGAGCCGGATATCCTGGGGGTCTTCCTGCCGCAGCGGTATTTGCGGGATCTCTCGCAGGGCCTGAACACCTTCATCGAGCAAGAGCTCGACAGCCCGAACCTGGGTACTGGTGAGGTCGTTACGCCGCCCCATGGTTAGACCGTCAACGTGACGGTCGTTGCGCCGCGCACCCTGCGCGCCGCTCGCGCGAGCATTGCCGGTGGAGTAGTCGATGCCAATGATAGCGCCCGTGGCGCCGACACCTCGTGCGAGAAGGGAAAGTTCACACTCGTGCCACAGGCCACGTCGAGCACCGTCAGACCCGGCTCGAGGAGGAAGCGTTGGAGAAATATCTCGCAGATCTGTGGTAAAATCTGTGTGGAGGAGACCCCGTATGGTAAAGACGCTTCAGAGCCTGGTGGTCGTATTGTGCTTGGCGATGTGGGCGGATGTGTTGCGGGCGGAGCAAAAGACGCAATCCCCCCATGTCCCGAAGGGATGTAAGCTCACCCTTCCAGCGGGGGACGCCGAGGCGGGAAAGACGGCGTTCCTCAAGATGGGATGCTACAGCTGCCACAAGGTGCCGGGAGGGGATTTTCCGGAGGCGCGCATCAGCGGTGGCGTCGGACCGGATCTCGTCCCCGCATATAGTCAACTGCCGCGAGAGTTCCTGGCAGAAGCCATCATCAATCCACACAGGTACATGTCCGGGACGTTGGAGCACTACCGGGGATCCGACAAGGTGTCGTCGGAGATGCGCGACTACAGTAGTGTCATGAGCGTACGCGAGCTGCTCGACATCGTGGAGTTTCTCAAACAACTGAACCACAAAACCGAAAACAAACCATAGCCGTTCGCCCTTGCCGCGCTGCGCGGCAAGAATGGGCGCAGAGGGAAGTGAAAGTGCGCAAGCCGATCAATCGCATTCTGGTTCCCGTCGATTTCTCCCCCGATTCCCAGAATGCCCTGCGATACGCCGCTGACCTTGCCGCCGTGTTTGGCGCAGAGATCATGATGTTGCATGTGGTTGAACCCGTCTACGTCGCGGAGCCGTACCTGGGAGTCGCACCCGAATTCGGGATGTTCCTGGACGAACAAATGCGCAATGCAAAGGCGGTATTGGCAGGGCTCGGTACCGACCTGAAAAAGAAGGGGCAGCGGGTCCGCACGATGGTCACAGCAGGTCCGCCCGCCCTGCTGATCGTGGACACCGCCAAAGACATTGGGACCGATCTGATTGTGATGGGCACGCACGGGCGCACCGGACTCGCGCACATGTTCATCGGCAGCGTGGCGGAGAAAGTGGTGCGGACAGCGCAATGCCCGGTCCTAACGGTGCGGGGTGCTGCCAGCAAACGAACCGCCACGAAAAGAGTTCGCTGAGCCCTATCTGCTTTCAAGGATGGAGGCGGCGCGACCTTCGTCGAGGCGCGTGCCGATTTATTGATCACAACGGACGCAACACGCTCGCGAACGCATCAACGTTGCCTGGCACGTCGCTCACTTCGACGCTGCTGGCTTGCTTGTCATGATCTCGGCGCGCACCACGTCCATGATCGCAGTCACGACTCGCTGGATGTCGAGTCGGTTCTTGTGGGTTGCGCGGCTCCCGAAGATGAGTTCCTCGATGCTCTTTGCCAGCTCGCGTTCGGCGTGATCCCTGTCCATCGCTTGCTCCTCTGCGCTTCGAGGATACGACACCCTCAGATGAACGCTCGACGGAAAGGATCGGGCGCCACGGGTCGTCGTTTAGGTTCTTCCCAGAAGCTGGTGGTCAAACCGGTCATCCTCCTCAAACTGCGGCAGGTCGTCGGTGATCGTATGCCAGGGAGCGTTCTGTCCAACGAAGATATGCCGGAACGGGCGCGTCTCAGGGTCGCCATCCAGTACCCCTGCGTACAGCACCACGAAGTCGGTTCCCTCCAGAGCAACCGGCACGGCAGGCATCCTGAGCGACCTCTGTCTGGCGCTGCCGAACGCCCGCTAGTCGTCGGGGCCGAATTTCTGCAGCAGGATTCTCACCGTGTGCTGTGAGCCTTCGTCGAGCATCTCATCGTATTGCCACCGGCGCAGGATGGCGAGGATCTCCATACGGCGGATGGGGTCGGTGTTCACGGCTCGTAAATCACGCTCCATCTGCTCGACGAACGGGCTCACGTCAATTTCACATATTGACCGGCTCGGCGTGCAAACCTCCTTAATCGCAGATGCCGCCAGCGAAACACGTATATGGCGAGCAGCAGAAGACAGTGATATCGTCACACGTTCCACCTAGCCCGGAACAAGTGCTCGGGGTGGGGGTGGTGGGCGCTGGCGTCAGCGTCGGCGGCACGCTTCCGCCGATGACCAAGTCCGGACCGCCACAGCCTGACAGTGGCGCTGCCAGCAGCCACAAAGCGAGTGCCGTGGTGATCCGTGCACCGCATAGCCGCCGACGATTACTACGCGCAGCGTCGCAAGGAGCGCTACTCATGACGGTGACGAAGTCGTGAGGCCGTGGGCATCAGCTCGCGCTCGACTCACTGGCCCGGTGTCGGGGTCGGATGACAATGGTGGTGATGGTGACGCCCGTGATGCTGGGCAAGCAGAGGCTGACAGCTCGTCGGCAGGCTTTTGTTCTTGGCCAATCCGCGCAGGCACTTGATGAAGTCTTTGCCAGTATCTTGTCCACAGACCGTTGCGTCCTGCTTGCACGTCTGCCACGCGGTGATCTTGGCTTGCATCTGACTGAGACGCGTTTGGCACTCCGTGGTCAGCTGACCCTGATTAGCGGGTGTCTCAAGACAAGCAACGAAGCCAGCGAAGCCACCAGCAGAACCCGGTGTGCCGCAGAGCTTCTGGAATTCCTGGCGGCACGCTCCTCCACCGTGAGGCCCGTGGGCCAGAGCCGGTGCCGCCATGAGCGCCACTGCAAGCGGCGCACTCAGTGCGATCATTCTCGACATTTTCATTACGATCCTCCTCTCGGAGTTTTGAACTCGATTTGCATGCGATGCGCGATCAACTTCGGACACCGGGCGATACAAGCCTCCTGTGTCCACCTATCCCTTATAACGACCCCCCGGCCGCATTGGTTGACCGTCTCCGGGGCACCGCGTTCGGTCAACTTCGCCCCGCACCGGTCGCA
>DASVHW010000273.1 GCA_036382395.1 Candidatus Binatia bacterium
AGGCTGACAAACTGCTCGATGAAGCCGCCCGGGGCCACCATCTGTTGCAGGTAGGCGTAATCAGCGGCGCTCAGTCCCGGCGCGATGTAAATCACCTGGTAGAAGTTCCGCAAAGCCACCGGGTTGCTGCCAGCGAGATTCTGGAAGGTGTTGCTCCCGTTGCTGAACCCGAGCCTGGGACTGGTCGAGAGATTGAATGCGCACAGCCATTGGTTGTCGTGCGTCGCATCCTCACCGCGCGCGAACAGGAACGAGATTTGGGGTGCCGGCGGCACGGTGTCGGTCGGTGAAGGGGTGAAGGTCGGAGAAGGAATGGCGGTCGGCGTCGTCGTCGGACTAGGGGTCGAGGTGTCGGTTGGGCTAAGCGTGCCACTGGCTGTCGTCGTGGCCGTCGGCGTCGGCGATGCTGTGGTCGTGAACGTGGAGGTGGCCGTTGGGCTCGCAGTGGCCGTCTCCGTTGGTGATGGCATTGCCGTCGCTGTTGGTGTTGGCGATGCCGTAGTTGTGAATGTGGAGGTGGCCGTCTCCGTCGGTGACGGCGTTGCCGTCGGTGTGTCGGTTGGCGAGGGCGAAGGCGTTGCCGTCGCCGTGGGCGAGGCCGTTGGCGTAACGGACGGTGTGGCCGAGGGGGTCGCGGTTGGCGTGGCGGTAAACGATGCGGTCGCGGTGAATGACGGAGTTGACGATGGGGTAAAAGTCGGGCTCGGTGTCACGGTTGCAGTAGCTGTTGGGGTGCTGGTCGGCGTCGGAGTTGGCGGACTCCAACACACCACGACGAATACCTTGGTCGTGCGCACCTCTTCCAACGCCGGCGTCGGGGCCAACGCGGCCTGCTGCTCCACACCCGCTTGCAAGGTGACTATCTGCGACCACGCCCACGGGAGGTTGGTGCTTGGATCGTTGGAATAGGAAGTCGAGTAGTAGGCGTACGTAGTCGTCAGAGCATTGGTATTGCCGTCGTAGATCTGCCCCGCGACCTGGAGCTGGAGTTGCGTCCGGGCCGTGCTCCCCGTGAGCCCCAAGGTGGAGCGGCTCACGACGTCAACGGTCACCGAAGAGATCGGTCCGGGCTGGGGCGTCGGGGCCTGCAGGGCGTACAAGTCGGCCAACGGAAGGTTGTGACAGTCGTTCTGGTTGCAGAAGACGTACGACGAGTCGCCGTCATCAGCCTGCGCGCACTGCCAGTTGGTGGCGAAATTCCGCGGCGTATTCGCGGACAGCCCGGGGCCTGCCGGTGCGATGACCAGACAGTTCGGTGGCAACGTCGGCGTGGGCGCCGGGCTATTGGTAGGTGTGCTTGTCGCGGTAGGGGGCGGCGGCGTTGGGGCGCTGGTGACCGTTGGCGAAGGAGTGAAAGTCGGCGTGGGAGAGGACGTAGGGCTCGGCGTAGGACTCGGAGTCAGGGTCGCCGTGGCCGTGTTCGTGGGCGTGACGGTTGGGGTGACGCTGGGCGTATGGGTTTGCGTGGCGGTAGGGGTATCCGTCGGCGTCGCCGACTGTGCTCTTGCCGTGCCGGCTGCGTGCAGCACCAGCAGCAACAGGGCCGCAGCGCACATCGCGGCCGGGCGTCGACGCGGCGAGGTGGTCACGTCAAGCTCGCCGGGTGTACGTCGGGAAGCGGGTTGTCGCGGTGACCGGGGCCGTCTCCGGTCCCTGCTGTATGATGCTTCCTGAATGTGCCCCACGTGCGTGGACTCGTTTCGTTGACTTGAAATAGCCCCTCTGATACCTAACTCGCCACCTGCAGCGCAAGCTCCTCCCATGAAAATCATGTCCGTGAAAGGGTTTCATGACGTCCTGCCAGACGAGAGTGCCCGCTGGCAGTGGATTGAGCAGCAAGCCCGGGAGGTGTTTGCGCGCTACGCCTTCGCCGAGGTCCGGATTCCGATCGTGGAGCGGACCGAGCTGTTCAGTCGTTCGATCGGCGAGACCACCGACATTGTCGAAAAGGAGATGTACACCTTTACTGATCGCGACGGGTCATCGCTGACGCTGCGCCCCGAAGGCACGGCGTCGATCGTGCGCGCGTATGTCGAGCACGCCCTGAACCAGCGTGAGGCCGTGTCGAAGCTCTTCTACTTCGGCCCGATGTTCCGGCGCGAGCGGCCACAGAAGGGGCGGCTGCGACAATTCTCGCAAGTGGGGGCCGAGGTGATCGGGCGGGACGATGCGGCCATCGATGCGGAGGTGTTACTGTTGCTGCACGACCTGCTCAGCCGGCTGCAGGTCAGCGGCGCGCAGATCGAGCTGAACTCGCTCGGGTGCTTCGCCTGCCGTCCGGCGTATCGCGCTGCCCTGCTGGCATACGGCGAAGCGCATGGCCAGGTGCTGTGTGAAAACTGCAGCCGGCGCTTGGAACGGAATCCATTGCGGCTACTGGACTGCAAGGATCGGGCATGCCGGGAGTCCACGGCCGATGCGCCGGTCATGATCGACTATCTGTGTACGCCCTGCCGTGCGCACTTCGACACGGTGTGCGCGCTGCTGGCGCGCGAGGGTGTGGAACCGCGGCTCAACCGGCGGATGGTGCGCGGGCTCGATTACTATTGCCGCACGGCCTTCGAGGTCGTGGCCGAAGGCTTAGGGGCGCAAAACGCGGTCGGCGGCGGAGGGCGCTATGACGGGTTGGTCAAGGCACTGGGCGGCCCGGACGCTCCCGGTATCGGCTTCGCGCTCGGTGTCGAGCGGCTGGTGCTGGCCTTGGCTGATCACGAGGCTGCCCGGCCGTCGCTTCCGGAAGTGTTCATCGCACCGATGGGCGCAGCGGCCGAGGCGGAAGCCATGCACTTGGCGCACCGCTGGCGCTGCGACGGGATGCGTGTTGAAATGGCAAGTGGAGGCAAGAGCTTGAAGAGCCAAATGCGTCTGGCTGATAAGGTGGGAAGTCCGTACGTTCTGATCCTCGGGGAGGACGAGCTGGCGGCTCAGGTACTG
>DASVHW010000274.1 GCA_036382395.1 Candidatus Binatia bacterium
AGAGGCGAGGATCTGTGAATTGGGCTCGAGGCTCACGTTGATGGGAACGACCCGCATGGCCGCTTGCGGCAGGAGCGCTTCGTACACCTTGCTCTGCTCCTCCCACTCCGTGCGGGTGTATTCCTTCCACAGGTCGAGCATCTTGGGGGGCGGGTCGTGCATGACCGCGGTGGCGTCGTGGAACTGCAAGACATGCCGCACGCGGTAGTAGCGGATGCCGTCCGGTTTCTTGGATTTGAAGAGCAGGCCTTTGCGGAACAGCCCATCGATCATCGTGCCGATCCGGGCTGTGTCGATGCCGGTCCTCTGCGCCAGTTCCTCGGCCGTGGCCGGCGGCGCGGCGGCGAGGACAAGCTTGGCCTCGCTTTCATCGAGGAGCGTTTCGAAGAGGCGCGAAACCACCTTGGATTCCCCCGCGCCGATCTGCTCCGCCAGCTGGGTGTAGAGTGTCTTGTCCTGCATCGCCGTCTCCTTCCGATCTGCGCCCGTGGGCGCTCCATCTCTACAAGAAGCCGTAAGAAATCAACACCAACGGAGGACGCTTCAGCCATGACAAAAGAGCCAAGGCCCCCTGACCTTGGTCAGGTCGGGGCCTCCGCGGTCTGCGCCGCCCGCCTTTCTTGTATTGAGTCGGAGCCGGTGTTAGGAACCATCGCATGCCGGATTACCGTCGCCGTGCGACCCGCGACGCGATGAGTGTGCGGCTCGACGTCAACGGCATGATGGCGGACGCCATCGGCCAGGCAGGCGTTGCGCGGGATGACGTAGAGGGACTGCAGACGCGTGCGGCGCAGATCGCCGGCACGTTGAAAGCACAACGTGCGGCCGGCGCGTTACCCTTCTACGACTTGCCGTACCAAAAAGAAGCCCTGGCGCTGACCAAAGCCTTGGCCGCCGACGTGCGTGGCGAGTGTGACACGCTCGTCGTCCTCGGGATCGGGGGCTCAGCGCTCGGCACCAAGACGTTGGTTGCCGCCCTCGGCGAGACCACACCGCGCGTGCTGGTGGCCGACAACGTCGACCCGTGGAGCTTCGGACATCTGCTCGACGGGCTCGACCTGACGCGGACCACCTTCAACGTGATCAGCAAATCGGGCGAGACCGGTGAGACGATGGCGCAGTTTCTCATCGTCCGCGACCTGCTGCTGCGCCAGCTCGGAGCGGTCGACTACAAGAAACGCGTCGTTGTCAGCACCGACGCCGAGAAGGGGGCGCTGCGTCAGGTCGTTCACGACGAAGGCTTTCGGGACCTCGTCATTCCCGCGGGCGTCGGTGGCCGCTTCTCCGTACTCACCACCGTCGGTTTGTTTCCCGCCGCCGTGGCGGGCCTGCGCGTCGATGAGCTGCTCGCCGGCGCGGCCTGGATGGATACGCGGTGTGAGGTGGCGGACCTGTGGCGGCATCCGGCCCATTTGCTGGCGACGTTGCTGTATCTCGCCGACACCCATCACAAGCAGAACATCGTCGTCATGATGCCGTACAGCGATCGGCTGCAGTCGTTTGCCGCATGGTTCGCCCAGCTCTGGGCCGAGAGTCTCGGGAAAGCACGCGGCGTGGATGGCTCGGCGGTTCACACCGGCCAGACTCCGGTCGCCGCCGTCGGCGCCACGGATCAGCATTCGCAACTGCAGCTGTACGCGGAGGGGCCGGCGGACAAGGTGATCGTCATGCTGCGGGTCGAAGACCATGGACGTGAACTGCCCGTTCCTTCGGCCTACGCCGACCTGGAGAGCATCGGCTATCTCGGCGGTACCGGTCTGGGCCAGCTGCTGAATCTCGAGCAGCAGGCCACCGAGCTGGCGCTGGTGAAACAGCAACGCCCCGTCATTACGGTCACCGTACCGCAGATCAACGCCTTCACGCTGGGGCAACTGTTCTATCTCTTCGAAGCGGCGGTCGTGTTCGCCGGCGGGTTGTATCGCATCAATCCGCTCGACCAGCCGGGCGTCGAGGAGAGCAAGCGCTTCACCTATGGATTGGTCGGCCGCAAAGGGTTCGAAGCCAAGCGGGCGGAAGTCGAAGCCTGGCGCGCGCGCAAGCGCGGCGACTACGTCCTCTGACATCTATGCAGGCTACAGCGGAACCGAGCGGGCGCGTACGGCTGCTGCCGCCCGAAGTGGCGGACAAAATCGCCGCCGGCGAAGTGGTGGAGCGGCCGGCTTCCATCGTCAAGGAACTGGTTGAAAACTCCATCGACGCCGGCGCCCGGCACATCCGCATCGAGTTGGAAGACGCCGGCATCGGCTTGATCGCCGTGGGCGACGACGGCGAGGGCATGCAGGCGGATGATGCCGTCCGGGCCTTTGCCCGCCACGCCACCAGCAAGGTGACCAGCGTCGACGATCTGTTTCACATCACCACCCTGGGATTTCGCGGTGAGGCCTTGGCGAGCATCGCCGCGGTGTCGACCACCACACTCATCACCCGCCGCCCAGGCGATTTGAACGGCACGCAAGTGCTCGTGCGCGGGGGCAAGGTCGAAGAGGTCCGTGCCGCCGGCACGGCCCCCGGTACCCGCGTCGAGGTCGTCGACCTGTTCGCCAACACACCGGCGCGACGTAAGTTTCTGAAAGCGCCGGCTACGGAAGTGGGGCACGTCACCGAGCTGGTGACCCGCACGGCCTTGGCGTGGCCGGCGGTGGCGTTTCTGCTGCGCCACGGCCAGCGCACGCTGATCGATTATCCGGCGGTGCAAGAGGGCGCCGAGCGCGTGGTGCAGGTGTTCGGCGCCGAGCGTGCCGCCGCCATGCTGCCCTTTCACGGCCGCGCCGTGGCCGGCAGCATCCGTGGCTGGCTGACGGGATCACAGCTCAGCTTCCCGTCGTCGCGCCAGATTTTCACCTACGTCAACAGCCGCTACGTGCGCGACAAGCTGGTCAGCCACGCCCTGGTGGCGGGCTACAGCACCTTGTTGATGCACGGTCGCTACCCGGCGGCGGCGGTGTTCATCGACGTGCCGCCGGAAGAGATCGACGTCAACGTCCATCCGGCAAAGTCGGAGGTCCGCTTCCGTCGCGGCGGTGCCGTACATGATTTGATCACGCGCGCGGTCAGTGAGCGCCTGCGCTCGCAGATGGGCCCGGCGTCTCCTGCCACCGCGGCAGCGGCGCCCGAGGCGAACGAGGCACTCGCCCAGATGACCATTGCGCTGCGCCCGCGATACCTCCACGACGGGCCACCGCGCTCCCATCCTTTTCTGCGCATGCTGGACACGCCACCAGCGCTCGCGTCGTCCGCGACCATGCCGCCACCGGTAACGCCGGGACTGCCCGAACGTCCGCACGCCGCGGCGGTGCCGGTGATTTCGGCTCCGCCGTTCCAGCAAGGGGGTGTACCCGCCGCGCTGCAGCGCTCGGCCGCCGTGCCGGCGGCAAGACCGCCCGGTTTTTTCAGTGGCCTGCGCGTGCTCGGGCAGGCGTTCGAAGGCTATTTGGTTTGCGAGGGTGGCGAGTCGTTGGTGGTCATCGACCAACATGCGGCGCACGAGCGCGTGACCTTCGAGCGGCTGCGCCACGCCTATGCCGATGGCGGCGTGGCGCGGCAACGGCTTCTGGTCCCCGCCATCGTCGACGTCGGGGCACAGGCAGCGCCGTTGTTGGCCGAAGGCCTGGCGGCATTGGAGAATCTCGGCTTTGAGTTGGAGCCTTTCGGCGGCAGCAGCTTCGCGGTGCGGGCGGTGCCGGCGCTGCTGAGTGATGCCGATCCCGCGGGCCTGGTGCGTGATGTTGCCGAGGAGTTGACCGAGGTCGGCCGCTCACGTCGGCTCATTGAAGCGGCGGAGTCGGTGCTGGCGCGGTTGGCTTGCCACACCGCCGTGCGCGTGGGCCAGACGCTCGGGGCGGAACAGATTCATGCCCTCCTGGTGGCCATGGACAACGTCGATTTTGCCGGCAACTGCCCCCACGGCCGGCCGGCATTCATCGCGCTGCCGCGTGGCGATCTGGAACGGCTGTTCAAGCGCGTGTGAGCTCGGAACCGATCATCGCCTTGGTCGGACCCACCGGGGTCGGCAAGACCGAGTTGGCGCTCCAGGTCGCCGAGCAGCTCGGGGCGGAGATCGTCAACGCCGACTCGCGTCAGGTGTATCGCTACCTCGACATCGGCAGCGCCAAGCCGACACCGGCGCAGCAAGCGCGGGTACGCCATCACCTGCTGGATGTGGTGAATCCGGATGAGCCATTCGACTGCGCCCGCTATCGTGAGCTCGCCCTGCAAGCGATCGCCGACATCGAGGCACGCCACCGGCGCGTGCTGCTGGTCGGCGGCACGGGCTTGTACCTGAAAGTCCTCATGGGAGGGCTGTTCCCCGGTCCACCGCGTGACCCGGACCTCCGGCGCCAACTCGAAGCCGATGAACAGGCGGCACCTGGATGCTTGCACGAATGCCTGCAGCGGCTCGACGCCGCCAGCGCGCGCCGTCTGCATCCGCACGATCGCGTGCGCATTGTGCGTGCCCTCGAAGTCGCGCTGCTCACCCCGCGCCCGATCAGCGCATGGCAAGCGCAGCACGCCTTCAGCGATCGGCGCCTGCTCATCGTGCCGATTGGGCTGACGCTGGAACGAGCGCTGCTGTGCGAACGGATCAATAGCCGCTGCCATGCCATGATCGAAGCCGGTCTCATCGACGAGGTGCGTGGTCTGTGGGAACGGGGTTTCGGTGCCGATCTGCCACCGCTGCGCAGCATCGGCTATGGCGAGGTCGCTGCCTTCTTGCAGGGGGAGATGACCCTGGACGCGGCCCTCGATCACATGGCGCGGGCAACGCGCCAGTTGGCGAAACGGCAGTTGACGTGGTTTCGCCGGACCCCGGGGCTGCGCTGGCTCGATGCCCGCTGTACCGCCGCGGAGATCATCGCCGCGGCCGCGTCACAGTGATGCGGTTGCGGATGCCGCGCCTCTGTCGCCACGGTATGTCCGGATGGTCTGGCTGAATGTCCGGCGGGACGTGCCGAGCTGCTGCGCCCATCATGATCAGGTTCCAGACGACCCTCGGTTGCGAGGATCAACCGGCAGTGCTCTAAGTGGTCTGTACAACCCAGTAACCGCGCTCATAAGGAGGGAAAGACATGAGCAAAGGCATGGACAAGAAGAAAGAAGGCAAGAAGAAACCAGCCAAGACCGCAAAGGAAAAGAGGGCCGCGAAGAAGGCCAAAAAAGGGGGCGGGGGTTTCTGAGCCAACGACACGATCCCTTTAACAAGCGCGATGCAGCCCGGCGCCAGAGAAAGGCGCGGCGGTGGACGGCCCAGTACTTGTCCTGACTGCAGGCTGGCTTGACTCGCACTTGCGCGCGTATTGCGAGAGGCGCGAGCGGCAGTTAGGATCTGAGTCTCGCACCATGGCAACCAAAGTCTTCCTCCACAGCCTGGGCTGTCCGAAGAATCTCGTCGACAGCGAGATGATGTTGGGGCTGATCGCCCGTGACGGCGGTGAAGTCGTCCTCGACCCGGAGGCCGCTGACGTCCTGATCGTCAACACCTGCGGTTTCATTGGTGACGCCAAGAAGGAATCGATCGATGCCATTCTGGATCTGGCGCGCTTCAAGGGCGGTGATCCCAACAAACGGTTGGTGGTCACCGGGTGCCTGGTGCAGCGCTATGGCGCCGAGTTGCACGAGGCCTTGCCCGAAGTGGACGCTTTTCTCGGCACCGGAGACTTCGTGCGCTTGCCGGAGATCCTGGCGAACGGCGGCCGCTCCGATCCCAGCGCCTATGGTGGCGCGGCGCATGTGCTGCCGGATCTCGCCATCCCGCGCCTGCGCACCGGGCAGTTCTTCAGCGCCTACCTGAAGGTGTCCGAGGGCTGCGACCATCGCTGCAGCTTCTGCATTATTCCCAAGATCCGCGGGCGCCACGAGAGCCGCTCAATGGATTCGGTCCTCGCCGAAGCGGAAGCGCTGGCAGCCGATGGGGTCATTGAATTGAACCTCATTGCCCAGGACCTGACCGCATACGGCCGCGACCGAGGCGACGGCTCTTCGCTCAGCCAGCTGCTGCGCGCCTTGGCGAGGATCGACCGCCTGCGTTGGATACGCCTGCTCTACACCTACCCGCGCTACGTCACCGATGACTTGCTGGACACCATCGCCGGTGAGGAGAAGGTCTGTTCGTACATCGACATGCCACTGCAGCATATCAGCGACCGCATGCTCCAGCGGATGCGGCGGGAACGCGACGGCGCCGCGATCCGCAGGCTGCTACAACGCGTTCGCGACGGCATCCCGGGTGTGGCGGTGCGCACGGCCTTCATCGTCGGCTTCCCCGGCGAGACGGAAGCCGACTTCGCCGAGTTGCTGCAATTCGTCGCGCAAGCGCGGTTCGAACGCGTCGGCGTGTTTTGTTACTCAAAGGAAGAGGGAACAGCGGCCGCAACGTTCGGCGAGCAGGTTGCGGAATCGGTCAAGCGCCAGCGCCGGGCCGCCCTGATGCGCCTTCAGGCCGAGGTGTCGGCCGCGGCCAACCAGCGTCTGGTGGGGAGCCAACAAGCGGTGCTGGTCTGCGGTGAGGATGAGCGGGGCCGCACTTACGGGCGCCTGGCGACGCAAGCGCCGGAGATCGATGGCGTGGTGTATCTGCGCGGCCAGATTCCGGCTGGGACGATCACGCCGGCTCGTATCACCGGCTCCGGCCCTTATGATCTACGTGCCGAGGTGTCGGCGGCCGAGGGCGATTCTGGGCGCACACGCCGCACGGCGGCCCACAGCGACACCGTCAGCGTGTCGTGACCCGCATCGCCGGTTGCTTCCAGGTGGCGCACTGTCACCTCGCCGAGGCCGGCGGCCTTGCACCACCGGGTCATCTCCTCGTCCGCGAAGCCCAGCCGGCGGTGGGCGTAGTCGGTGCGCAGCGACTCCATGCTGTGGGGCGCGAAGTCGACCACGAGCAACCGCCCGCCTGGGCGCAGCAGCCGCGCCGCTTCCTTGAGCACCGCCGCCGGGTCGTCGAGGAAGTGCAGCACCTGATGCACGGTGACCACGTCGGCGCAGGCCGACGGTAGTTGCACGTCATAGAGGTTGCCCCGCCGCACCTGGCAATTGGTGATGCCGCAGTCGTGCAGCTTCGCGCGTGCCAGGTTCAGCATCTCATGGCTCTCGTCGATGCCCACGCCATGGCGTACGCGCGGGGCAAACACCTCGAGCAGGCGGCCGGTGCCGGTGCCGAGGTCGACCAAAGCGCCCAGCGCACCCTTGCCAGCGGCCTTCAGCATCGCGCGTTCGACCGCGGCCTCGCCGACGTAGAGGCTGCGGATGTGGTCCCAACACGCCGCGTTGTCACGGAAGTACGCCGTCGCGCGCTCGGCCCGGTCACGGCGCACACGTTCCAGCCACTCGAGGTCGCGGGCGAGTTCGGGATCCGCCGCCGGCAGCAGCTCCAGCAGTGTGCGTGCGACCCGCGCCCCCTCGCCGCCTTCCGCCAAACGGTAGAACACCCAGGCGCCCTCGGGCCAGCGCTGCAGCAGGCCCGGGTCGCACAGCAGTTTCAGATGCCGGCTCACCCGCGGCTGGCTCTGGTGCAGCACGCGGGTGAGCTCGGAGACGGTCAGCTCGCCGCGAGCCAGGATCGCCAGCAGTCGCAGCCTCGTCGGCTCGGCCGCCGCCCTGAGCGCGGACAGCAACGCTTCCATGGCGCGCGGTCGGTTTCTTAGTAACGGTAGTGGTCGGGCTTGTATGGTCCCTCCGTACCGACCCCGATGTACGCCGCCTGTTGATCGGTCAGTCGGGTGAGGTGGACGCCGATCTTCTTCAAATGCAGGCGGGCGACTTGCTCGTCCAGCTTCTTGGGCAGCACATACACCTTCTTCTCGTACGTCCCGGGGTGCTGCCACAGCTCCATCTGCGCCAGCACCTGGTTGGTAAAGGAGTTGGACATCACGAAACTGGGATGGCCGGTGGCGCAGCCCAGGTTCACCAGGCGCCCCTCCGCCAGCAGGATGATGCGTTTGCCGTCAGGGAAGATGATGTGGTCCACCTGCGGTTTGATGTTTTCCCAGCGGTACTGCTTCAGGCTGGCGACGTCGATCTCGCTGTCGAAATGGCCGATGTTGCAGACGATGGTCTGGTTCTTCATGCGCGCCATGTCATCATGGGTGATCACGTGGTAGTTGCCGGTGGCGGTGACGAAGATGTCGGCCTTGTCGGCGGCCTCATCCATGGTGACCACGCGGTAGCCTTCCATGGCCGCCTGCAGGCCGCAGATCGGATCGATCTCGGTGACCCACACCGTGGCGCCCAGGCCACGCAGGGACTGCGCGCAGCCCTTGCCCACGTCGCCGTAACCGCAGACCAGCGCGATCTTGCCGGCGATCATCACGTCGGTGGCCCGCTTGATGCCGTCCACCAACGACTCGCGACAGCCGTAGAGGTTGTCGAACTTGCTCTTGGTGACGGAGTCGTTGACGTTGATGGCCGGGAAGGGCAGCTCACCGTCCTTCTCCATGCGGTAGAGACGGTGCACGCCGGTGGTGGTCTCCTCGGTCACGCCGCGGATATTCTTCAGGATGTTGGAGTAAAAGTGGGGTTGGGAGGCGAGCCGGTGGCGGATGGCGGCGAACAGGATCGTCTCCTCCTCGCTGCTCGGGTGGCCGAGCACCGATGGGGTGCTTTCCGCCTTGGTGCCGAGGGTGACCAGCAGGGTCGCGTCACCGCCGTCATCCAGAATCATGTTCGGAGTGCTGCCATCACTCCATTGCATGATGCGGTGGGTGAATGCCCAGTACTCTTCCAAGCTCTCGCCCTTGTAGGCAAACACCGGGATGCCGCGGTCGGCGATGGCCGCCGCGGCGTGATCCTGCGTCGAGAAGATGTTGCACGACGCCCAGCGCACCTCGGCACCCAGCGCCACCAGGGTCTCGATGAGCACCGCCGTCTGGATAGTCATGTGTAGGGAGCCGGCGATGCGTGTCCCTTTGAGCGGCTGTTGGCGGGCGTACTCCTCGCGCAAGGCCATCAGACCCGGCATTTCGGTTTCGGCGATAGCGATCTCTTTGCGTCCCCACTCGGCCAGCCCGATGTCGGCAACGTGGAAGTCTTGCTTCGGCAACTCCGCAATTTTCGTGGCCATCGAACGGTTCTCCTATCTCAGCGAAATTTTGTGAGATACGTGTATAATGATATCCTTATACAGTCAACTTGGCGCGAGGCCCGCTATGCGGGTCGCCCCTCAGGCGAAACACTTCATGCTGATCCGGCGTGAGGGGCTTTGCCCAAACAATCAGGCGAGTCCCCACTCGTCATTCCCGCGAAAGAGACTGTCGATAAATGCGAAGACGTGCTTCGAGGGCCTCAGCACGACAGGTCTCAGAGTCCATCAAGTAAGGGTTTTTCCGCTCACCCTTCTGAGCCCTTCGACGTTGCTCAGGACATGCCTGTCGAAGGGTGCTTTCAGAGAAAATCGACAGACTCCTCTGGCCGGAGGGCAGGAAGCGGACCCGATACCGGTTCATTGCGATACCTCACGTGCGAGTGGGACAGCCCGCGTCCTGGGCTGATCGCTTGACGAGATTTGCCGGTCGGGGGTGTCCCAGGTCATCGTAACTGTAGGCGGCCAGGTCGATCAGGTCATCTTCGAGCTGTTGGCGGAACTCCTCGAGGCCCGCCTCGGTGTGCGCACTGTCGGGAACGAAGTAGGGGCCCTTCAGGTAGTGGCTGATTACATTGAACGGCAGTGGCAACGCCATGCGGTCCCACGTGGGCAAACGCAGGCAGCGCTTGTACCATGTCCGCACCAGCGCGATCGGCTTGCCGCATTCCCGGGCGATAATGATGCCGCCGGTCTTCATACGGTACGGCGGTCCCTTCGATCCATCGACCGTCAACCCGTAGATCACCTGGTCGTCGGTCCGCATGTGCGCGATCATTTCCTGGAGGGCGCCTTCGCGGCGTCGCCCCGGGTGCGTCGTCGAGCCGCCTCGAAACACGACGAATCCACAACGGGCAAGGATCCGGGCAATCACCTCACCGGATTCCCCGATGCTCGCCAATGTGTGCGCGTGGAGCCCGAAGTGGGAGTAGCCAAAGGCGACGGTCAACACTTCCTCGTGCCACAGCAGGGCCACGGCGCCGTTGTATTTGGCGGCGATCTCTTTGAGCGCGGGGAAATTGTGGCACTCGATGCGGCTCGTGGCCCAGACCAGTCGCATGTAGGCCAAGTAGAGCGAGGGGACCAGTATGGCGGCAAGCTTGGCCAGCCGGCGCGAGAACATCGGCCGAACCTTGCTCCGGAAAGTCCGCACCAGCCAGTGCTGTTGGTGTTGCCGATTCTTCCTGGTGACCACCATCAATATCCGTTTCTACCTGAGATGCCACGCAGGGCGATTCTGCCATGTTTTCCATGAGGCGATGTCCGTGTGACGACCCATTGCGCGCAATGGTTCTGACAAAGTTCCGGCAAAGTCAACGTTGTCGACAATAGCCGCGCGTTGTTGCACCGCGATGGAGCGGCCATGACGCGTGCGCGCATTGCGGGCGGGGGTGCGTGCTGAAGCTATGGGATCAATCCTGATTCCGATGACGGCGCCGTTTCTGCTAGAGTACGCCGTGCTGGGGGGTGATGAGGCGGGGTGGTGAGCCGGGGTATGCGGATCGCGGCAATCGACGTGGGTAGCAACTCCATTCACATGGTGGTTGCACAGGTAGAAGCTGACGGGCGTTTTCACGTTCTGGACCGCGCCAAGGAAATGGTGCGCCTGGGGCACCGCACCCTCGCCAGTGGGTCGCTATCGGCAGAAGCCATGAACATCGGCATCCGGACTCTTTCGGCGTTTCGGACGTTGGCTGAACGCCAAGGGGTGGTGCGGTTCAACGCCGTCGCCACCAGCGCGGTGCGCGAGGCTAAGAACGGCGGCGATTTCATCCAGCGGGTGAAGGACGAAGTGGGATTGCGGGTCAAGGTCATTCCCGGACGAGAGGAGGCCCGGCTCATCTATCTGGGGGTCCGCCACGCCATCGATCTGCGCCGGCAAGACACCCTCATC
>DASVHW010000275.1 GCA_036382395.1 Candidatus Binatia bacterium
CACCATGTGCCCATTGATCCAGCGCGGCGGATACGTCTGCGGTACACCCAAGAGCACCACCTGCTTCCCCGCGCGTGACAGAATGTCCCACACCAAGTCATGCTTGATCGAGCCGGAGTGTGCGAAGGCGTAGTCATCGTAGGTGTAGCTGCGGCGGTTGCGGAACCCGTAGCAGCCAAGTTGGCCGGGATCCTTGCTGGACATCATCGAGGACCACGCCGGCACAGTAATGGGCGGATGGCAACTCCGCATCTCGCCCCACATCCCCCGCCGCATCAAGCCGTCGAGATTGGGCAACTCGTTACGCCACAAATCGAACACCAATCGCGGCGGAGCACAATCGAGTCCGATCACTGCGACCTTCGGACTGCGTGCGGTCATCTCCTGGGTGTGCGACAAATTTGTGGGCCTTGTCGTTCGGGTCTACCCGCTCACCCTGAGAGGCCCAACCGGCGGGGCGCCGGCTTGGAACGTCCATGAACCGTTCTCACGCCCGGTGCCACCGCTCGGGGCGATGCCCCATAAGCGCTAACTTGAGACCTCAACCGGATGATTCCATAAGGTCTGGTGGCGACAGGCCTCTGTGCCTGTCGCCGGTTGGCTGGTACAGTCGACCATGGATGCAGCATCCAGAGGTCTATGTTTACCGCAGAAACCTGCCGCACTGGCGGCTTGCTGGAGCCACCTACTTCGTGACGTGGCGGTTGGGCAGCGGGCAGGTGGAGCTCTCGGCCGAGGAACGATCGCTGATCGCAGACTGCCTGCGGCACTTTGACCGGAAGAGGTACGACTTGCTGGCGTATGTGGTCATGAACGACCACGTGCATGCATTGGTCACTCCGATGGGTACTTGGAAGCTGGAGCAACTGGTTCATGGCTGGAAATCGTTCAGCACGCATCAGCTTCAGCATGCCCATGGGCGCATCGGCCACGTGTGGCAAGGGGAGTACTTCGACCGCGTCGTTCGGGACCAAGCCGAGTTGCTGGAGAAGGCGATGTACATTGTCCATAACCCGTGGAAACGATGGCCCGAGCTGCTGGGCTACCCGTGGCTGGGCGTTCGCGAGTGATCCACCGCGGCAGGCACAGAGGCCTGCCGCCACTGGTCCTGGGGCAACGCCCCACCCGGCGGTTGAAACCGCGGGCAACAAGAGCACCAAGCCCACCTGCGTGGGCTCCCCCGCCCCGCATGCGAACGGGGATAGGACGGGAGTCGCCGCAGGGCGACTTGGTGCCCTTGGTTGCCGCGAATTCATTCGCCAGGTCAGCGACTATCGACCGCTCACCGTGTGACTGTTCACTCGACATCGCCGAGCGCACGCAACTGCGCGCTGATCACCGCGCCCATTTCGGGCGGCTGCCCCTCGCCTTCGAATTTCTCCACCGAGGCGAGCCAGTCGAACAGCTGGCGGCGCAAGCGGTCGGCGCGTACCGGCTCGCGTTCGATGAGGTTGTTCCGTTCGCCCGCATCCGCGACCAGGTCGTAGAGTTCGTTGGCTTCGTCCGATTGCCAAACGAATTTCTCCCGCTTCGTGCGGATGGCTTTCTTGCGTACGTCGAGGCCACGGACATCGCATTCCGGGAACCGGCGCTGGAAGGCGGCCAGGTTGGGACGGAAACATTCCGAGATGGCAAACCCCGGGCCCGGCGTGGCGTGTCCGTCCTGCAACAGCGGCCGGCCTTCAAGCTTGCCGGCGTCCTCGGGAACGTCGACCATGCGGAGGATGGTCGGCATGAGGTCGGTCGTCTGCGCCAGTTCGTCCACAACGAAGCCCCGAGGCACACGCGCCGGGCAGCGCAGCAGCAGCGGCACGCGCAGCACGGTATCGTACAGTACGGACTTGTGCCCCATAGTGGCGTGCTCACCGAGGCTCTCGCCGTGATCACCGGTGACGATGAACAACGTCCGGTCCCACTGTCCCTGTGCCCGCAAGAAGTCGGCCATCTCACGCAACCGCGTGTCGACGTAACGCAACCCACCGTCATAGAGCGAAGCCAGAATGGCGAAATCTTCCTCGCTCATGTCGAGCTGACGCGCCAGGTACTTGTTGCTGTCCTGGTTGACCGTGCGCACGCGCGCCTCGGTTACGCCACGCGGCAGGAACATGCGATCGTAGGGCCGGGGCGGCGCAAAGGGCAAATGCGTTTCGTTGTAGTGCACGAAGGCGAAAAACGGCTGCTCACTGGCCGCCAGCCACCGCCGTAACGCCTGATTGGTGCGCCGCGCGCCGGAATCATTGCGGCGCAAGAGCGTGTCACTCGCCTTGCGGCCATAGAGGATCGCCCGCGCCGCAACGCGGTTGTGGTAGCGCTGCGTGAAAAACGCGTCGAACCCGCGTCCGAACCCCGTCTCGGGGCCTACCCACGGTGCGGTGCAGAACGCCGCGGTTCGGTAGCCGGCCGCCTTGAGCTGTTCGGGAAGCGTCTGGTGTTGCGCCCACAGGAAACGGTTTTCGTCAGTCGCGCCGTGCGTCGCGGCGTACAGCCCGGTGAACAAAGACGCGTGTGCCGGCAGCGTCGACGGCGCGGTAGCGATCATGCTCGAAAACCGCACCCCTTCCCGCGCCACCTGATCCAGAAACGGTGTGGTTTCCCGGGCGTGACCGTAGCACGACAAGTGATCCGCACGGGCGCCGTCCAAGACCACCAGTATGACGTTCAAGCGTTCAGCCATCACTCTCGACCCGCCTCCGCAATTGCGGGATTTCTGATCACAGTTGCCCCGCCAAGTCCACAGCTCTTTCGTGCCGCAGTCGGCATGACGTCTCGCGGCACTTACGATGCTTCCTGTGCCACCTTCGCTACGGCCACACCGCGGGCCGCGGCGAGTTCCAGATACAGTCGCTCCATCTGCCTCACCATCGCCTGGGCCGAGAATCCCTCATGTACGATCCGTCTCGCCAGGCGGCCCATCTCGCGTGCGCGCATCGGCTGCGCCAACACCTCGCTGATCGCGGCCGCCAGCGCCTCGGCATCTTTGGCTGGCACCAGCAGGCCGCTATGGCCGTGCCGTACCACCTCGCCGGTGCCGCCGACGTCGGTGGCGACCACCGCCTTTTCCATCGCCATGGCTTCGAGGATCGCGTTCGACATCCCCTCGTCATGCGATGACAGTACGAACAGGTCGAATGCCGACAACACTTCCGGCATGTCGCTACGGCGCCCGAGCAGATGCAGATGCCGTTCGAGACCGAGAGTCCGCACCAACATCTGCAGTTCCTGGTCCAGGTCGCCTTCGCCGACGATCACCGCGTGCGCCGCGGGTTGCGTCTCGCGAACGCGCGCCATGGCGCGAATGAACTCTTCCACACCTTTGCGCACGCGCATACGCGTGACGATCCCTACCACCGGAACATCCTCCGGCAGGCCCAGGCGGCTCTTGAAGGGCGCCGGCGGCAACGGGCAAAAACGCTCGGTATCCACCCCGCTCGGAATGACGATCATCTTTTCTCTCGCGCAGCCCTCGTTATCGTGCACGAAATCCCGCACCGCCTCAGCGTTGACCATTACTCGATCCGAGAGGACGTTGGCGATCTTGGCGCTCAGCAACTCGAAGCCTCGGCGCTCGTGGCAGCCGCGTTTGCTCGACAGCACCACCGGGACACGGGCTGTGCGGGCGGCAAGCGACCCCACGAGGTTGGCGCGCAAGAGATAGTTGTGCACCACATCGGCTTGCTGCCGCCGCAGCGCTCTGGCCAGGGCGATCACCCGCGCCGGCAGGGCTACACCTTTGAAGCTCAACGCCGCCGCTGGGGTCTGTACCGGGATACCCAAAGCCCGCACCGTGTCCAACAACACACCCTCGGCGCGCAAGCAATAGAGCACCGGTTCAAAGTGGTCGCGATCGAGCAACCGCAGCACCTGCGTCAGGTGCGTCTGGCTGCCGCCGACGACCATCGACTTGATGACATAGGCGAGGCGTATCTTGCGCATG
>DASVHW010000276.1 GCA_036382395.1 Candidatus Binatia bacterium
CGTGCTCGAAACGTTGGGCAAGAGCAAGGGCATGCTGGGAATCATTTTCCGCAAGGCGCAGAATAAGATCCAAGACCCGGCCAAGCTGCGTCGCCTGATCGCCGACCTGATCGACCGCGAGCAGTGGACCAGCCTCGAAGCCGACGTGAAGGGCGACGCCTACGAAGGCTTGCTGGAGAAGAACGCGCAAGACATCAAAGGTGGCGCCGGACAGTACTTCATGCCACGGCCGCTGATTGCCGCGATCGTCGAAGTGGTGCAGCCGAAGCCGGGCGAGAGCATCTGCGATCCGGCCTGTGGCACCGGCGGCTTCCTGCTGGCAACGGGCATCTTCTACGCCCAGGGCGTGAAGGCCAACGTCCTCTTCTTCGAGCGCAAAACCGCCAGTGCCGATGCCTGGACGAAGCAGCTCTGGATCTACGATCTGCGCACCAACCAGCACTTTACTCTGAAAACCAACACGCTGAAGCGTACCGACCTCGACGAGTTCGTCGCCTGCTATCACCCTCAGAACCGACACCAGCGTACTGCTACGTGGTCGGAGTCCAATCCGACCGGTCGCTGGCGCCCGTATTCCTATGAGGACCTGATGCAACGAGACAAGGCGAGTCTCGACCTCTTCTGGCTCAAGGATGAAAGCCTCGAAAGCTCCGACAACCTCCCTGATCCCGACGTGATTGCCACCGAGATCGCCGAGGATCTCCGCGCCGCGCTCGAACAGTTTGAAACAATTCAGGGAGATCTCGGGCGAAACTGAGCCGGCGCAGTCTTGCACTCGACGCGAGTAGAATCCCGCCGCCACCACGCCGGATTTACGGCACCAGGATGACCTTCCCCACCGTCTGCTGCTGCTCGATGCGGGCGTGGGCTTTGGCCGCTTCCACCAGCGGCACGGTCTCGATGGGCAGATAGATCGCGCCCGACATCAAGCCCTTGAACAAGTGATCGTAGGCACCGGGTATCAATTCGAGATGCGCCTGTATGGTCGCACCGAGGTAGTAGGTGCGTAAACCGAGGTTGCGTCCCGAGCGCAGCCAATTCCGCAAAGACTCCGGCGGCGGGTCTCCGGCGGCGTGGCCGAACAGCACCACCGTACCGTCGATCGCGGTCATGTCGAAGCTGCGCTGGAAGTGCGGCCCGGCCACCGAGTCGTACACCACGTTGGCACCCTCACCGGCCGTGAGTTGCATCACGCGAGCGACGGGATCTTCCGTACGGTAATTCACCGTGTGGGTGTAACCCGCGCGCCGCGCCACTTCGGCCTTCTCGTCGGAGCTGACCAGGCCGATGCTGGTCGCACCGAGTTGGCGCAGCAAGCCGCCCATGAAGCAGCCGACGCTGCCGGCGGCGGCGTGGACCACCGCCGTTGCGCCCGCCTTCACCGGCGCCACCTGATGGGCAAGGAAGTACGCCGTGAGGCCGGCCACCGGGCAGGACGCGGCCAATTCGAATGACAATCCGGCCGGAATCGGAATCGCGACCGGACCCATCGCCAGCGTCGCTTCGGCATACGCCCCACCCATACTGATGCCGAGGATGCGGTCGCCGATCTTGATGTGCTCGACGCCCTCCCCCACCGCATCCACGACGCCGGCGAAATCGCTTCCCAAGATCGTCGGACACTGGACGTCCGGCTCATCACCGCGGCGCGTGTTGATGTCGTGGAAATTGATCGCGATGGCGCGGTTCCGCACGCGCACAAACCCCGGTTCGGCCTGCGGCTCCGGGACGTCGACCACTCGGAGCACCTCCGGCCCGCCAATCCGCGTCATCTCTACCGCTCGCATTACTGATCCCCCCAACTCTCGAGTGCTTTCAACACCCGGTCGATCTCCTCGCGCGTGTTGTAAAAATGCACGCCCATGTGGACACATCCCTCACGTGAATTGATGGTGATGGGCTCGCCGTGCACCGCCTGCGAGCCCGGAATCCACGCCGGTACGGGCACGCACCGGCCCCCCCTCACCACGCCAGGCCGCCGACCTGGACAATCTGCTGGTCACGGTGATGCTGGTTGCGGGTGTAAGCCCGGACAGCGCCATCGAGCTCCAGCAGGCGCTCATCACGCCCGCCGCACACCTCACGCGCCAGTGCCGGCACCAGGCTGCGCATGCGTTCGTTCTCAGCCTCGATCGCCCGTGGTCCCGCCGGCGCCGCGTCGGTGGCCGGCAGCGCCGCCCGCAGCCGTGGCGCCAGGCCGCTGGCATCGCCGAGCACCGCCAGCGCCTGCATCGTCAGCGCCCGCAACTCCGCCCGCTCCTCCAGCAGCAGCGGACCCTCGATCTCCCAGCGAGCGATAACGTGCTCGATGAGCAAGCTGGCATACATTGCCTGCTGCCGCGACTGGTCCGTCTGCAGCTCCGGCAGCAGCATGTTCAAGAGGATCCCCTTCACCCCGTTCAAAACCTCGGTTGCACCAGGTTGCATCGTCACTCCTCACTAAATCTGCAGCTTCTCGATCAGATCCGCTTCCAGCCGCGGCACCATGAAGCCCACCAGCGCCAACACCGACTCGTAGTTGCGCCCCTCGCAGAACGACTTCACACCGGTCAGCGAAACCACCGCCATCTTCACGGCGCCCAGCACCTCATAAAAGAAGAGGCGCTCGGCGTTCACCGGCATCCCTCCGGCACGCTCGTACGCGGCGATCATCTCCTCACGCAGCTGTAACCCCTGACACACGCCTGCGCTGCTCCAGAAATTCAGCACCGACCAGGCAAGGTCTTCCATCGGGTCGCCCAGGTGGGCCATCTCCCAATCGAGAATCGCGGTGATATGACCCGCATCGTAGAGAAAGTTGCCGGCGCGGTAGTCGGCGTGGACCAGGACGATCTCCGAGCGCTGCGGCAGATGGGTAGCCAGCCAATGCAAGGCGATCGCCAGTACTGGCCGCTCCTCGAGCTTGGCGCGCTGGTACTCCCGTTCCCAGGATTCGACCTGCGCACGCGCTGCCGCCTCGCCCGAGGTGGGCACGCCGAGGAATTCCAGGCCGAGCTTGCGCCAGTCGGCTCGATGGATGCGCGCCAGGTAGGCGGCATACTCTGCCGCGATCGTACGCCGGACCTCGTCGGGCTCGGTGGCCGAAAAGACAACGCTCGGGGCCACGCCCGGAACGCGCTCCATCACCATGAACGGGCGCTCGAGCCAGCTGCCGTCCTCCTCGAGCCAGTATAGGCGCGGCACCGGCACCGGAATCTCGCGCGCGGCACGCAGCACCTCGAACTCGGTACGCCGATCCGTTTCCAATACGCTGGCCGTCGGGTCACGCCGGATGATCAGCGGCCGCAGCGCACGCGCGCCGGCCTCGGTCCATGCCGCATCCACCAGCCATGTTTCCCGTGAGGCCCCGCCCCCGGTACGCTCCAGCCGTCCGATGACGATGTCCGTCGCCTGCGGCAGCTGCGCCGCCAAGTATTTTCCTAAACGGTCACGATCCATGGTGCCCCTGATAGCGCGAATCCGTCGAGTTTGGCCAGCACAAACTTACCGCACTGGTCAGTGCTCGACCTGACCGATGGCAGCGTAAGGGGTGTACCGATGCGCCGGCCCCAACCTCTCATCCCGAACGCGATGCTTCACCGGCTCACCGACTCACTCTCTCACCGGCGCACGAGTTCTCGCACAGCCGCCGCCACATGCTCGGCCGTGAAGCCGAACTTTTCCAGGTTCACCTCGCCGGGAGACGAGGCGCCGAAGCGATCGATGCCGATGGCCACCCCCTGGTCGCCAACCCAGCGGCACCACCCGTGCGTCACGCCGGCCTCCACCGAGACCCGGGCCGTGACCGACGCCGGCAACACCGACTCCCGATACGCCGCGCTCTGCGCCGCAAAGGCTTCCCAACACGGCATCGAGACGACTCGCGTCCGGATGCCCGCTTGCGAGAGCAGCTCGCGCGCCGCCAGGGCCACGTGCACCTCGGAGCCGGTGGCGATGACGATGGCCTGAGGAGAACCGCCGGCCGCATCGGCCAACACGTAGGCTCCGTGCGCCACACCGGCGGCGGGTGCGAGCTTGCCGCGGTCGAGCACGGGCAGCTTCTGCCGGCTCAGGACGATGGCCACTGGGCCCGAGCGCTGCATCATGGCCCAACGCCACGCCTCAGTGGTTTCGTTGGCATCGCACGGGCGCACGACGGCGAGGTTGGGCATGGCCCGCAATGACATCAGCTGCTCGACCGGCTGATGCGTCGGTCCATCCTCCCCCAGTGCGATCGAGTCGTGCGTCCAGACGTAGATCACCGGCAGCCCACCCAGCGCCGCCAACCGCACCGACGGACGCATGTAGTCCGAGAAGACAAAGAACGTCGAGGCAAACGGGCGCAGGCCGCCGTGGTAGGCCATGCCGTTCGCAATCGCACCCATGGCGTGCTCGCGCACGCCGAAGTGGATGTTGCGCCCTGCCCCGCTCTGTCCATCGAACGAGCCGGCATCCTTCAGCGCCGTGCTCGTCGACACCGACAAATCGGCATCCCCGCCCATCAGCCAGGGCACGCGCTTGGCGATGGCGTTCATCACCTTGCCCCCAGCCTGACGCGTCGCCAACGCCTCCGCGGGCACAAACGATGGCAGGTCGGTGTCCCACCCTTGCGGCAGCTCGCCGCCCATCGTCTGCCGCCACTGCGCCGCCAGCTCCGGAAATGCTCGCGCGTACGCTTCGAAGCGACGCTGCCACTCCGCCTGCAGGCGCGCCCCGCGGTCCAGGGCCGAGCGAAAATGCGCCAGCACCTGGTCGGGAATGTAGAAGAATTTCTCCGGATCCCAGCCAAGGGCCTGCTTGGTCAGCGCCACCTCCTCGACCCCCAGCGGGCTGCCGTGGGCCTCTGCCGTGCCCTGCTTGTGCGGCGACCCATAGCCAATCGTTGTCTGAATGACGATCAGCGAGGGCCGCGAAGTCTCGGCCTCGGCCGCCGCGATGGCGGCGGCGATCCCGTCGATGTCAGTGTTGCCGTCCTGCACCCGCAGGACCTGCCACCCGTAGGCCTCATATCGTGCCGCGACATTCTCGGTGGAGAAGGTCAGTGAGGTCGGCCCGTCGAGCGAGATGTGATTGCAGTCGTACAGGTAGGTGAGCTTGCCGAGCTTCAGGTGCCCGGCAAGCGAGCTGGCTTCGGCCGACACCCCTTCCATCAGATCGCCGTCCGACACCAGGGCATACGTCCGGTGGTCGACGATCGTATGCCCGGGACGGTTGAAGTAATGGGCCAGGGCGCGCTCGGCCATGGCCATGCCGACGGCGTTGCCGGTCCCTTGTCCCAGCGGGCCGGTGGTCGCTTCGATGCCGCGCTCATGGTGCACCTCCGGGTGTCCCGGGGTGCGGCTGCCCCATTGGCGGAACGACTTGAGGTCGTCCAGGGAGAGGTCATAGCCAGTCAAGTGGAGCAAGGCGTAGAGCAGCATACTGCCATGGCCTGCCGAGAGGACGAAGCGGTCTCGGTCCGGCCAGAGCGGGTCCTTCGGGTTGTGGCGCAGGTGGCGCTGCCAGAGCGCGTAGGCCATCGGCGCGGCGCCCAGGGGAAGGCCAGGATGGCCGGAATTGGCCTTCTGCACTGCATCGATTGCCAGCGTTCGAATCGTATTGATACTCAGTTGTTCGAGTGATCTCTCAGCCGCGGTCACTGGCCTCTCCCTTTCCTCTTCCGTTTCCAACGCATCCACCGTCAGCACCGAGTCATGGCTTACCGCTCTATCAGTCCATCCGCAAAATCGAACTCACGGCGCATGCATGCCCCTTTCCGTTCGCACAAACCCGTTCGTCTGGCAATCCAACGCACCTCCAACGCACAGGCCGGCCAGGGTCGCGTCAAAGTCAGAACAATGCCCCGATACGCCGCCAGTCCCTCGATACGCGGGCAAAAGAAGGCCGCAACTCGGGATGATCGGGAAAGAAGTCTACTCGGCATGAACGGGTTTGTTTGTGAATCATTTGGAGGCCACATGCGGCAGCCCATACCAGCTGACCGCGCCGTGCGGGTGGACGTGGTGAAGATGAGGTGATCGTGTGTCGGGGCGACCGGCCGGTTGCCCCCACGCCCGCTGGCCCGCAGCGAGTGGGCTGCCGCCGCAAGACCGTGCGTATCGAATGGTGGGAGGCGCCAACGGTCGCCCCGGCCGCGGTATCCGCGTCAATACCGTTCGAGCGCTGAGATCACCTCGCGCCTGAACGCATCGAAGTCCCCGAGCTTTCTGCTGACGGCTTCGAAGATGATCTCATCGTTCACGCGGGCGTAGTCGTGCACGAGGATGTTCCGGCACCCCTTCATCCGCTTGAGCACCGCAATCATTTCGGCCGAGATGATACTTGCTCGCTCCAGCTTGTCGAGGATGTCATCTTCCTCGGCGGGCAACCCGAGTCGCAGCCCGGAGATCAACAAGTTACCAACATCGATGACGCATTCGATGGCGATCTGGAGCAGTCGTTCACATGACCGTTTCTTTTCGACCTTGCGATAGTCGGCGATGTTCGCCGGCGCGATCTCCCGCAGCTCACGCAGGTACCCATCCAACTCGTCGAGCTTAGCCAGGATGCGCTCGCGATCAAGCATGCGCTACCTCATTCAAATACGCGTGGTAGCGCGATCGAAAATCCTCGAAGGCCTGTATCGTTCGGAACGCCAGCTCGTAGAGTCGGTCTTCGTCGCGGACCAACAAGAGCCGGCCGTCCTTCAGCACTCGCTGGCGAATGTACAATGGTAGCTGCTGAAACACCTGAACATCGAGATCGACCTCCGCCAAGTACTCCAGCCGCTTCGCCGACATCTGGGCGGCGGTGCGTCGTTCCCGCGTCAGCACCAGGCAGACGTCGACATCCGACGCGGCGGAAGCGTCACCCCGTGCGGCGCTTCCGTACAGCATCACCGCCAGGATATCCGCATCGTGGGCCGCCTGCCGCAGCAACCGCACGATCTGCGGTTGTGGATCCATGGTCCATCAGTACCATGTGCCCTCCGGCTGGCCAAGCGGCCGGCCGCGTCAACGCAGGCAAGCTCGCGGACCCGCATCCGCACGACAGGAGGGGCGAGCCGCCGGCAAACGGCGCCTGCTCCGTCGCGCCTCCACCCTGTCCCTCCTCCGTTCACGGAGATGTTCACGGAGGAGGGAACCTGAAGGGGGCGGTCGGGTTCATGCGCGCCGGGCGTGGAATCCGCAGCGTTTGCATTGCCGTCGCAGGATCGCTTGCGTATGGGTCCCCTCCTCTGTGGCCAATTCCGGCCACGGAGGAGGGTCAGGGTGGAGGCCCATCAGCTGGGTGAATCGCGGCCTGGCGGAGCGCGTCAAGCCCAGGGGCGACCGGCCGGTCGCCCCTACGGCCGCGCGATGATCAACAACCGCGTCTCAGCGGCCGAGGACTACATCGATTCCGGACGGGACGACGAAAGCCCGGTGCGGAGCCTCTCGGCGCCGGCAGGTCGGCCCACCACACGTCGCCCTGCGCGATGCTCACCATTGGCTGCGCCCCAGGACACGCCGGGACGCGGCGCGCACGAAGCGGTCTGTCGGTTCGGCGATCTCGGCCAGCGCCCGGTTCATAGCCTCCGTCACGCGGTTCGGAGCGTGACGGGCCACGTACTCAGCCAGGGCTCGGCTGTACGTCTCGCTGCGCGATCGCTTCATCCGCCGCGCCAGCCGTTCCACCTCCTCAAACACCTCATCCGGGATGGATACCGCAGTTTTCATACCGGTAGTATAATCGGACCGAGTGGTCACCGACTCCAGTCGGTCAACATGAGCTGAACACCTTCGATCTGCGTCATTGGAAAGAAGTCGCGACGATTGCGCGTCACCAGCGGCAACGCAAATGCGCTCGCCGTCGCGGCAATCAGGATATCCCCGAGCGCGTGGCGTGCGCGCTTGCTGAGGCCGGCCCAGAGTATCGCGGCGTGATCGGCGACCACTTCGTCGACCGGCAGGACCCGACACGTCGCAACGAGGGCCTGGAACCTGCCGAGGTGCTCGGCGAACGGCTTCCCATTCCGAATCGCCTCGCGGTAGCCGCGCAGGCGCTCGAAGACGCTGATGGCGGTGATGGTGAGGGCGCCGTGCTCTGAAAGGTACTCCGCTGCGCGGGCACGCACTCTCGGGTTGCCGCGTGACAGCTCGGAGAGCGTATCCGAGTCGAGTACGACGACGCTCGCGGTCATTCGGCTTCGAGCCGAGCGGTGACGAGGGCGTGATCGGGCGCGGACATGCCGGCCAGGCTGGCTTCGGCGAGGGCCAGAATCAGCGACGGCGTTGGAGCGATGTCGACCGACTCGCCGTAGTGCCGGCGCAAAATCGCCAGCACCTGGGCCTCGAAGCTGCGCCCGCAGCGTTGCGCATCGGCGGCGATCCGACTGCGCAGGCGCGCCGGAAAGCGGATCGTTCTGGCAGTCGCTTCAGACACCCCGAGTCCTCGTTGCGCTTGTCTCATACCAAAACGGTATGCGTTTGGTTGAAGAAAGGCAAGGACCAGCGAGTGCCTGGGCTACATCCGCGCTCTCGAATGATGCGAGGCGCCAGGCGTCATCCGAACCGTAGGGGCGACCGCCGGTCGCCCCTACAGGTGGCCCTTTTGGTGCCTCACACCATGTCTGTTCAACGAGTTGCGCTGGCTCGACAAGCACGCGCGGCAGGCCGTGCACGAGGCGATTGCGACATACGCCGCCGAGATGGCAGGGACCTCGACCGACCTCGATGAAGGCCTCGAGCGGGCAGCAATCGCACCTCCCCGCGGCAGGCGGCGCAGGCGGTGAAGCGCGGCGACGTCTTCTGGGCCGACGGCGTTGCGATTCGCATCGGGCAGTTGATTGCGGTAAAAACAGTGGCGGAGGCAACCCGATGAAAACAGCACGCTCCAGTGCATCGTCACCAGCCAGCCGGGCTGCGAAAGAACAACTCGTGGCCGCGCGGTTTACCGTGTGCGTTCCGAAGGATCGGCGGCTCACACTTGCGATCCCGCTGGAGATCGAGCCTGGCGAAGCGGAGGTGATCGTCCTCCATCGCGGCGCCAAGCCCACCCGCGAGCGTGCGCCGCTGGCGAGGATTACGCACCATCCAGCCTTTGGACTCTGGGCCAAGCGTGCAGAGGTGGCTGACCCTGTTGCGTTCGTCGAGGAGATCCGTCGCCGCGTCATGGAGAAACGCACGGCGCGATGATCATCGACACGACCATCCTGGTGGACCTGCTGCGCGGCTCGACGAAGGCGAGGAGTTTTCTCAGTCGCGTCCCTCCAGCGGAGAGAATGGTCTCCGCCGTCACGGTGGCGGAGCTGGTCGAGGGTTGCCGCAACCGCCGAGAGGTTGCCGTGCTGGATCGGGAGCTGCATCTGTACAAGATCGTCTGGATCGACGAACCACCATCCCAGCCCATAGCAGCGTAGCGCACGCTGCGACCGTTACACTCGATTTCCTCATGATGTCCTCCCCTTTGTCAGAAATATGTTGGCCGGGTTGTCCTTCGCCACCAGGCGGCCAATCAACCGCATCTGGTGATACGGGCGCTGCGACAACGGCACACTCCCGCGCACTTTTCCCGGTGCCTGCTTGACGATGTTCTACTTCGGCAAGTGGCGGTGAAACCAGCTAGATGTTTTACGTACGGTAATCCCTTACGTAAGATTACGGATGAGGTGAGTGAAAGGGGGGCTAGTGCGGCAGCAACCGGGCAAGTTCCAGCATCGACTTGGCCCCGAGTTTATGCAGGATGCGCGCACGGTAGACCTCGACCGTGCGCGGGCTGATGCCGATCTCAGTGGCGACCCATTTGTTCGCCTCCCCCGCCAGGAGTCGCCGCAGCACCTCGCGCTCACGCGGCGTCAGGCGCGAGAGGCGCGTCTCGACTTCCGTGCCCGCGGCACGCTGCTCGCGTGCCTGCTGGTCAGCGGCCACCGCCTCCCGAATACGCGCCAGCAAGTGCCGCGCATCGTACGGTTTCTCGATGAAGTCGAACGCCCCTGCCCGCAGCGCGGATACGGCGACCGGCACCGTTCCGTACGCACTGAGCAAAATGATGGGCAACGTAATCCCGCGCGCGGCCAGCTCCGCCTGCAACTCGGGCCCGCTCATCCCCGGCATCCGCACGTCGAGCACCAAGCAGCCGGGGCGGGCCGCATCGTAGGCGCGGAGAAAAGCCCGGGCGCCGGCGAACAGTTCCACCTGCCAGCCGGTGGGCTCGACCAGCTACCGCAGGGCCTCGCGCACCGCCTCGTCGTCGTCCACGACGAAGACGGTAGGGGCCTGCTTCCCAGCCTCGGTCATGACGTCGCCCTCGGCGCCCGTTGAAAAAGCCGGAGGCACCCTTCGACAAGCATGTCCTGAGCAACGTCGAAGGGCTGCCAATGAACCGTTCTCACGCGCAACGCTACCGCCCGGGGCGATGCCCCGGGCTGATGAATGGCCGCCCCGTTGGGGCTGCAGTCCTTCAGGATCTCAATCCGTGCGGTCTCAGCCCCGAAGGGGCGGCAAGCCATGAGCCCAGGGCAACGCCCTGGGCGACGGAGACGGCGCGGGTTCATTGGCAGCCCGTCGAAGCAGGGGTGGCGTTTTTCAGCGGGCTGCTCGCCCCTGCAGCCGGCAAGTGCACGTGGAATGTTGTGCCGCGGCCCGCGTTGGGCGTCGCCCACAGGCGCCCGCCGTGGTCCTCGATGATGGAGCGGCTGATGGCCAGACCCATCCCCATGCCGTCCGGCTTGCTGGTGTAAAATGGAACGAACACTTGCTCGCTGTCTTCCGCCGGCAATCCCTTCCCGTTGTCGTGCACGGTCACCGCGACGCTGCGACCGTCGGCCGACGAGGTGCGAATGGTCAGGCGGGGCGGAAGCCCTTCCGTCGCATCGGCGCCGGCCAGCGCCTCGATCCCGTTGCGCATCAGGTTCAGGATGACCTGGTCGATCTGGACAGGATCGCCTTCGACCGGCGGCAGCTCGGGCTGCAGATCGAGGGCGATCGTGATGTTGCGCTGTCGCGCCTCGGGCGCGCAGAAGTGGGTGGCTTCTTCGATCACCGTGTTGAGATCGACGCGATCGCGCCGGCGCTCGCCCTTGCGCACGAATTCGCGCAGGCGGCGAATGATGGCGCCGGCGCGCTTCGCCTGCGCCGAGATCTGCGACAGCGCATACGAACAGTCGGCCGGCTCGCAACCGCCGTCCTCAAGACGCATGGCGCAGCTGTCGGCATAGCTGCTGATCGCGGTGAGCGGTTGGCCGAACTCGTGCGCCAGATTGACCGCCAGCTCGTCCGCCAGGCTCAGGCGCTCTGCACGGGCCACCTCATCGCGCCGCCGCCGTTCGTGTTCCTCCAGTTGCTTGCTAGCCGTCACGTCCCGCGCCACTGCGAGGACCTGCGCGGGCTGCCCCTCGGCCGTGCGGCTGAACACCACGTTGCGGATCGCCAGTCAGTGCCAGGAGTCGTCGCGGCCGCGGACGCGCACATCGACGTCATACGCATCGGCGTCCGCCAGACTCGCTACTGCCTGGTCGAACTCGCCGGCGGCGCGTGCCGCGTCTTCCGGGTGGACAAGTGCAGCCAGGTCCGCCCGCTCCGTTTCCAGAACCTCGGCGGGCGTGAGCCCGAGCACGGCCGTCACGTGGCCATTGATGTAGGAGATTCGCTCGGTGGTGAGGTCCCAGATGTAGAGGATCGCCGGCATGGCCTCAGCGACCCGTGCGGCCAGACGCCGTTGCTCCGCCAGATCCACGTTTCTTCGTGTCACGCTGGCTGTCAGGTCGGCACGGGCCGCGTGCAAACGGCAGACGAATTCACCGAGGAGCACGAAGCTCCCCAAGTGCAGCGCGCCGTTCCAGATCGCCACCAGCGGATCGGCAAACTGGGGCGCCGACGAGAGCTGGGCGACAAACCAAGCGAGCGCGGCCGCACAGGCAACTATCGCCCCGCTGCGCCGGCCCGAGTACCAGGCAGCGAGCGATACGGGAATCAAGTACACCGGCTCCAGCAGAAAATGCGGTCCGGTCAGGTCGTCGAGCCACGCGACGCTCGCCACCAGCGCCAACGCGCCGGCCAGGGGCAGCACGCCGTGCCGCCGCCTCAGGCGCGCCGCGGTGTTCATCGATGCCCCTCTTCGCCGTGCGCGATCACGCGGAACCACCACGGTTTCCCTGCCGCCTTGCCCTGAGATGGGGCGCAGGCACCGCCGTCAACGCCCATCAGAAACACCCCGCGGAAATCGATTGCCCGTACGTGAAGACCACTCTCCTCCATGGCTTTCCGCTCGTCTCATCGAGCACACACCTCGGCGGACACCTCACAACCGGCCAGTTCAGCGCCGCAAGACGGGTGGTGTTTACCGGTATGCCGCTGATCTGCGGCGGGCAAACCGAACCGCTTCAGTCATCGAAATCCCCCGGGTGCCCGCCGTCAGATCGAGCGGCGTGTTAGGCACAGCTCTACCGCCTCTTGCCCAATGACGGAAGTCCGCCGGATACAAAACGGGCGCGGCGGCGTACCCCTCGCACAGGTGGGTCACTCTTCGGCACCCGTCGCGCGCGTGCCCTCCCTCGTATTCTGAGATTGATGAGAACCCACTCAATCTCCTTTTGCGTCGGCTTTACGCGGTGGGCCTGTTGGAAATGGCGAAAGACCAGACGATGAAGCGCAGGCAGCTTGGTCCCACATCGGGTGCACCAGACAGACTCCACACTGCGCAGCACTTCATGTATTTCTTCGTCACCCGGCTTCAGACCATGTTTGCTCCGGAAGTGACGAACGATACCCCATTTCAGAGCGGGCAGATGCGTAGCGCACCGGGTGCACCAGGCCTGACGCAGCGTCCGCCGAGGCTGCACGCTTCCGAGCACTACGGAACGTTCCTCGTCAATTGGTCTCTGACGGTCTCCGGGCATGGGCGAACGATCAGACGCATGCAGTTTGCGCGGCATGTCCGCCAGACCTTGCGCACGGATTGTGACACCTTGCTTCGACTTCGCCTTCATTCGGGTTGCCGGTTCAGGCCTAACTTGGTTTCTCCTCGCTCTGCAAGTCTAGATGGTCCCGCATTCACCAGCTGTGTAGGGGCGACCGGGCGGTCGCCCCCATGCCCGCTGGCCTGCGGCGATTGGGCTGCGGTCGCAAGACGCTGCGTTTCGAATGGTGGGAGGCGCCAGCGGTTATCCGGACCGCAGGGCGACCCGCCGGTCGCCCCTACACCGGTGTCACCGGGCCTGAGGTTCCCATGGTTCCAGCACATCGCGTGCTGCGGCTTCAGGATTCTCACGGTCGATGGCCCACTGTAACGGGTTCTGCCGAATGTATTCGCGAATGCGTTGAAGCTCCGATTCATCGCGGATCACGTGCTCGTAATAGTTCCGCTGCCATACCGGCATTCCTGGCAGTCCACGCAACGCGTTGATGCGCATCGTCGCGGCTGATTTGAAGCCAGCGACAAACGACCCGAGCGATCGGCGTGGAGGGCCAGACCGTGTGGTCCAGCGCCGCACCGCCGCCTGTACGGGCGACCGGCCGGTCGCCCCTACGCTTGCCGCCACCACGTCTGTTGCACCTGTGCCTTGACCTGCGTGAATGAAGATGATGCCGTGGAGATGATTCGGCATCACCACAAATTCGTCGAGCGATATTTCGCGGCGAATCTCGACGGAACGCATCCATTCAGCCCGAACCATCTGTCCCGTTTCGTTCAGACGTATCTCTCCGTCGACCACCGTACCAAACAGGCAAACGCGATCCCCGGTGCAGACCGTCACAAAATATGCGCCTGGTCTGGCGTAATCGTACCCGGGCAGACGGATCGACCGACGTCGATGATGCGTACGACTGCACACCATCAATACATTCCTATGGAACATGCCAGTAAAGTCAAGCTGATCCGCATCCACACGACCGTGGTGGCGGCCGGCCGGTCGCATGTTCCGACGATATTGTAGCGGCGACCGGCGGTCGCCCCCACGCCCGCTCGCCCGCGGCGATTAGGCCGCGGGCGCAAGACGCTGCGTTTCGAATGGTGGGAGGCGCTATCGGTCATTCGGACCGCAGGGCGACCGGCCGGTCGCCCCTACTGGTTAAACGAAAAGACGGAAATCAAAACGACACCTGGGGTGGGTGTTTGAGCTGAACAGGTGCATACCATTCAACGCGGTCGACACGCGCCGAAAAGGACCCTGCCTCGTCCAGATGCAGGCGATCGCGAACCGCTGAGCGCTTCCCCCCAAGGCCTTGCGCACCGCCGCCAAATGCAATTAGATGCGCAGCCAGCATGTCGCCCCTTCCGGCATCGACTGCGGCAAACAAGCCACGTCTGAATCAGGCGGCGCGCCCCGGACGCCAACATTACGTCATCCTCGTCCTGAGCTGGGCCGGATGGCTTTTCGATTTCTACGATCTCATCCTGTACTCGTTTCTTCTCGTTGCCATCGGGCGGGACCTGAACTTCAGCCGGGAACAATCTTCGCTGGTCCTGGGTGTGTCGCTGGGCTTCACGGCCCTGGGTGGTGTGATTTTCGGCCGGCTGGCTGATCGTGTCGGACGAAAGACGGTGCTGCAGTGGACGATCCTGTGCTATTCCTTGGGCGCGTTCCTCTCCGGCCTCGCCATCAACCTGCCGACGTTGTTGCTGGCGCGCATCATCACCGCCGTCGGGGTCGGCGGCGAGTGGGCGACCGGGCAGACCGTCATCAGCGAGACCTTCCCGGCCAAGCAGCGCGGCCATTACGGTGCGCTCATGCAGACCGGGGCGCCGCTCGGCGTCGGACTGGCGGCAATCATGGGCAGCTTCTTCGCTCCGGTATTCGGCTGGCGTCTGACCTTCATGGTGTCGGCGCTGCCGGCGCTGCTGGTAACCCTGGTCCGGCGATACATGCCAGAGTCGGACATCTGGGAGGCGCAACAAGAAAGGCAGTTGCAGGCCGCTGCATCGGGCGAGAGCGGCTTCCGTGTTCTACTACGGCCACCGTGGCGCCGCCGCGCCGGCTTCTGCCTGCTCCTGACGGCGCTGAACATGTCGGCCTACTGGTTCACCTACTCGTGGCTACCGACGTATCTGAACACGGAGCGTCACCTGAGCATCGTCGATTCGGGTCTGTGGATATTGACCATCGTCGCTGGCGAGCTGATCGGTTACGGCTGCTTCGGCTGGCTTGCCGATCGGCTCGGGCGCAAGCCGGTGTTCACCGCCTTTACCATCATCATGGCAGCGGGCTTGCTGATGATCACCCAGTTCTGGTCGGCGATCGCCGGTCAGCCGGGCCTCATTCTGGTGTTCATGATGCTGGTGGGCGTCGGCACCGGGTCGTGGTCTACCTTCGGTCCGCTCTTCTCCGAGCTCTTTCCGACCGCGATCCGAAACACCGCGGTAGGCACCATTTTCAACCTGGCCCGGGGCGTACAATTCTTCACGCCGCTGATCATCACCGCCGTGGCGCGCCGCGCCGATCTGTCCGCCGGCATCTCCCTTGCCGCCGCCTTCTCGGTGGCCGCGGGAATCGTCGTGTGGACCCTGCCGGAGACGCGCGGGCAGGAGATTACCGATTGAAACCGGTACCCTTCCGTGTCACACCGCCGCCCGTCCCGATTGACACGGCTGGGTGTGCGCTATGCAACTCGTGATCTTCGACCTCGACGGCACATTGACCCGCACCACGCGGGTTGACGAGGTTTGCTACATGCGCGCCCTGCGTGACGAGTTCGGCGTCACCAGCATAGACAACGACTGGTTGCAGTACACGCAAGCCACCGATTCCGGCATCGCCGTCGAGATTTTCCAGAACCACTTTGGACGTTCCCCGTCCGACGAGGAGATCGAACGCGTCAAGCACCGCTTCGTCGCCCTTCTCGCCCAGGCCATCGAGGAGCGGCCAGAATCCTGCACCCAGGTCGAGGGCGCCGCCGCAGCCCTGGAGCGCCTCACAGCGCACCCGCACTGGGCGGCGGCACTCGCCACCGGCAGCTGGCAAGCCTCCGCCCTGCTGAAATTGAGTGCCGCCAAGCTGGAGGCCGCCCACCTTCCAGCGGCATTCGCGGATGACAGCATGTCGCGTGATGGCATCGTTACGCTTGCCCTGCAGCGCGCACGACTGCGTTACGGTCAAGAGACTTTCAGCCGGGTCGTCTGTGTCGGCGATGCGCCTTGGGACGTACGGACCGCGCGGCGGCTCAAGTTTCCCTTGCTTGGCGTGGGGGCCGGGCGCCGGGCGGAGCTGCTGCGCCACGAAGGAGCCGGCGAAGTCCTGCCAGACTTCAGCGATTTCGACGCCTTCCTGCGGACACTAGAGAAGGTCGACGTTCCACGCTAGTAGCATACGGCGTACGGCGGATGGCATATGGTCAGGAACCCGCAGGCAATATGCTCTCCGCCGCTTACGGACTACCGAACACGTTGTTGCAACCGGCTCTCGACATCGACGCTTGAGGAGACAGTATGGACCTGATCCACATGTTCATCGACTACTTCTTACATCTCGACCGACACCTGAGCGTCGTGATCCAGATGTACGGCATGTGGACCTATCTGATCCTCTTTCTCATCGTCTTCTGCGAGACGGGATTGGTGGTGACGCCGATCCTGCCGGGAGACTCCCTGCTGTTTGCCGCCGGCGCCTTCGCCGCCAGCGGCGCGCTACAAGTTCAGCCCTTGTTCCTCCTGCTCAGCATCGCCGCGATCGGCGGCGACACGGTGAACTACTGGGTAGGACACATGATTGGCCCGAAAATCTTTCAGCAGAAAAAGATCCGCTTCATGAAGAAGGAGTACCTGGACCGCACTCACGAGTTTTACGAACGGCACGGGGGCAAGACGATCATCTTGGCGCGCTTCATCCCGATCATCCGCACCTTCGCGCCTTTCGTCGCCGGGATCGGCCGCATGACGTACCTGCATTTCATCAGCTACAACGTCGTGGGCGGCATTGCCTGGATCGCCCTCTTCATCTTCGGCGGCTACTTCTTCGGCAACATCGCGGT
>DASVHW010000277.1 GCA_036382395.1 Candidatus Binatia bacterium
CATCGGTCGGTAGTTGTCCGATCGGGTCGGGAGTTGGACTCTGCGTCGGAGCCCGGCTTGGAGTCGCCGTGGCCGTCACAGGGGGCGAAGGCGTTGCGACCATCGGCAGGTCGCTGTCGCCACAGGCGGAAAGGAAAAAGACCCCTGTGCACAAGAGCAGCGTTCGCACGCTAGTTCGATGTCTGGCAGTTGTCATGGGACACACTCCTCCACGAAGGCCGAATCGATGCGACGATACCGCATTCTAACAGTCCTGAACATACACCGCCGACAGAAAAATGGCCCGCGACACGAGTGATTAGTAAGTCCACACCGACGAGTTTCTGGGAATAGTGTCACACGGGGGCTTTCACGCCCACATCCCGGAACCCGTTGAGCCGGCCGATAGGCGCGCCGCCGCCATTTTCTGAGCCGCACGATTCCATCCGGCGTCGGATCGATGCTAGATACAGCGGCGTGCCGTCCATGATCCCCATCGACGAGATCCGGGCCGCGCGCCAGCGCGCCGCCGATGTGGTCAAGGCCACGCCGCTCGACCTCAGCACCACGTTCAGCGCGTTGTGCGGCAAACAGATTTACCTGAAGCTCGAGAACCTACAGAAGACCGGCTCGTTCAAGGTGCGCGGCGCGCTGAACAAGATCCAGCTGCTCGATGCGGCGGCGCGCGCCCGCGGAGTGATCACGGCGTCGGCCGGCAACCACGCCCAGGGGGTGGCGTACGCGGCCCGCATGGCCGGCGTCACCGCGACCGTGGTCATGCCGGAGACAGCTTCATTCAGCAAGGTGGAAGCAACAGTCGGCTATGGCGCCAAGGTCGTGCTGGCCGGGCGCGATTACGGCGAAGCGTACGAGAACGCGCTGGCGTTGGCAGCGGACCAACACGCGACATTCGTGCATGCCTTCGACGATCGCGACGTGATCGCCGGGCAAGGCACGCTGGGACTGGAGTTGCTCGAACAGCTCCCTGACGTCGATACGGTCGTCGTGCCGGTCGGTGGCGGCGGCCTACTGGCAGGCATCATCTCGGCCCTGCGCGGTGCCGGCTGCGGTGCCCGCATCGTGGCGGTGCAGGCGGCAGGTGCATCGAGCCTGAGGCCGAGCCTGCAAAGCGGAGCGCCCGTTCACCTGCCACATGTCGACACCATCGCCGACGGCTTGGCAACCAGGACAATCGGGGTCGAACCCTTCGCCATCATTCGTGCGGCACTCGAGCTGGCCGTGGAGGTCACCGACGCCGAGATTGCCGCCGCCGTCCTGTTGCTGCTGGAGCGCGCCAAGACGGTGGTCGAAGGCGCGGGCGCCGTCGGTGTGTCCGCCTGTCTCGCCGGGCGCCTACCGAGCGCGGCTTCCAAGGTTGCCGTCATCATCTCCGGCGGCAACATCGACATGAACCTTCTGGACCGCATCATCAATCTCGGTCTCATTCAGGAAGGCAGGCTGTTCCGTTTCAGCACCCGCTTGCCCGACCGGCCGGGCGAGCTGCAACGGCTCGTCTCCTGCATCGCCGCCTGCCGGGCGAACATCCACCAGATCCGCCACGAGCGCGCCCATCCGGGCCTGCCATTGACACAAGCGAAGGTAATCCTCGAACTCGAAACCCGCGGCCGGGAGCATATCGCCGACATCCAGCAAGCACTCGTCGCAGCGGGATTTGTCCTCGAGCTGAACGGACCGTAAAAGACATTCTTCCGAGGCTGTCACTTCTCGCGTCGCCGGTGCCGATCTTCCACACCCGCGGCTCGATCCGCCAGGCGCGGTAGCTTCCTCCCGCCACGGAGACCACGTCCTCACCCGTCACCGCCAGTTCCACCCGGTAGCGCGCCTCGCCGGTGAAAATTTCGTAATGCAGCAGATCTCCGATCCGCACTGGCTGGGCCAGCGCCTGGAACACGGCGTGACCGGAGAGTCCAGGGCGGCTATGATGGCGACACTGGAGGGCTCCGACATGAGCACTGAGACACTGATCCAGTCCATCAACCCGGCAACCGAAGACGTTCTCGCGACGTTCGAGGCGTCAACCCCGGAACAGATCGAGCGGGCTCTGAAATGCGCCCACGATACCTATCGGAAGTGGCGTACCACGTCGTTTGCCGAGCGGGCCACGCTCATGCATGGGGCCGCAGTCTACCTGCGTCAGCATCGGTCACGCCTGGCCGGTCTCATGACCGCCGAGATGGGCAAGCCGATCGTCGAGGCCGAGGCGGAAATCGACAAGTGCGCGTGGAATTGCGACTTCTATGCCGACAATGCCGCACGCTTCCTCGCGAACGAACCGCGTCCGTCGAGCGCCACGGAAAGCTACGTCCAATTCACCCCGATGGGAACGATTCTGGCGGTCATGCCGTGGAACTTTCCCTTCTGGCAGCTGTTTCGCTTCGCCGCGCCCGCGCTCATGGCCGGCAATACGGCGATCCTCAAGCACGCCTCGAACGTGCCGCAGTGCGCCCTCGCCACGGAGGAAGTATTTCGGGCCGCCGGATTTCCGCCGGGCGCATTTCAAGCCCTGCTCATCCCGGGATCGGCGGTGAGCGGGCTGATCGCCGAGGACCGCATCACCGCCGTCACACTCACCGGCAGTGACGCCGCCGGCCGTTCGGTGGCGGAAGTCAGCGGCCGGAACATCAAGAAAACCGTGCTGGAGCTCGGAGGCTCGGACCCCTTCATCGTGCTCGCCGACGCCGATCTCGCCGCCGCCGTTCAGGTCGGCGTGCGCTCGCGCTACCAGAATGCCGGCCAGAGCTGCATCGCCGCCAAGCGTTTCATCGTCGTGGAAGCCGCGTTCGACGAATTCCAGAGGCGTTTCGTCGCGGCCGTGAAAGCGCTGCGGGTTGGCGACCCCACCGACCGCTCGACGCAGATGGGGCCGCTGGCGCGCAATGACTTGCGGGACGATCTCGAGCAGCAGCTCCGCCGTTCGATCGAGCAGGGAGCCACGCTCCTCGCCGGCGGCACGCGCCGCGCCGGGCGCGGGTATTTCTTCACGCCGACGGTCTTGTCCGAGGTCGCGCTCGACATGGCGGCGGCGTGTGAAGAGGTTTTCGGTCCGGTGGCCGCGCTCATGCGCGTGCGGGATACGGACGAGGCCATCCGGGTAGCCAACAACTCGTCGTTTGGCTTGGGTGCGAACCTGTGGACCACCGATCTTCCCCGGGCACGGCATCTGGCGCGCGAGATCGAGGCAGGTCAGGTGTTCATCAACGGCATGGTGACGTCCGACCCACGCCTTCCCTTCGGCGGCGTAAAGCAATCGGGCTACGGTCGCGAGCTGTCCGAGTACGGCATCCGAGAGTTCGTGAACATCCAGACCGTCTGGATCGGACCAGCCAAAGGGTAGCGTCTTGCGGCACTTCGACGCCTCCTCCGCAGAGTGTTTCGTTTTCACGTACAAGGAAGGTTTGCTGGCCGCCGTCGCCCACGACCTCAAGATTCGTGTTACCAAGTTCAGTATCGGCGTCGACGAACGCAGGCGAGCCGTCGAAGCACGGTTCGATGCCGCGTCGCTGCGCACGGTCTGTGCCACGAGCGACGGCGTCGATGCACCTGGCACGCTGAGCGCAAGCAACAAGCGGGAGATCGATCACAACATCTTCCGCGACGTCCTCGATGCGGGTGCTTATCCTGAAATCACGTTCACCAGTTCATCCGTGCAAGAGAACGACGGCGGCTACCTCGTCAAGGGAACGCTGGCGCTCCACGGACGGAAACGGCAGGTCACTGTCCGCATAAGCAGGGAACAATCCCGGTTCGTGGGTGAGGCACGGATCCACCAGCCGGATTTCGGCATCCGGCCGTACCGCGCCTTACTCGGCACCCTCAAGGTAAGGCCCGACGTGAGCGTGCGCATTTCGGTACCGGCGGATGGAACTTGACGGCGGGAGAATCCCGCTGCTATCGCGTTATTGCGTCACGATGGGCACGGGCGGATAATTTGTTGAGCGTGCGATACACGAGCTGGCCGCGGCCCGGCCGAAGCGAGCATTGATGCGATTGAAGGAACCCGCACCGAAGACAGCGATGCGCGTGCTAATCGTGGACGATAACGAGGAGGTGGCACGGAGTCTTGCCATGCTGCTCGAATTGTGGGGCCATGAGACGCAGGTCGCCCACGAGGCACAGTCCGCGCTGCAGGCGGTGCAGACCCACCATCCCGAGGTGGTGTTGATGGATATCGGCTTACCAGGAATGGATGGCTGGCAGGTCGCCAGGCAACTGCGGCAGCAGCAGGGCGACGAGAAGGTCGTGCTCGTCGCCATCACCGGGCACGGAGAAGCGGAGGATCGCCGCCGCTCGCGTGAGGCGGGCTTCAATCATCATCTGGTCAAACCGATCGACCCCGATGTGCTGCAGCAGTTTCTCTCCAACCTGGAATCTCTCACGCCGAGTAGGCCTGAGACCTGATTGTGCTACCGTCACGCACGGCCGCTCCGCGAGCAGGCGGAGCGGTGGAAGGAATAGGATGATGGGTGAGGATTCGTTAGCCCCGACACTGCTGCTGGCGATGCCGCAGATGGAGGATCCGAACTTCGCGCGCTCGGTGGTGTTGCTGTGCCGGCATGAGAAGGACGGCACCATGGGTCTGGTGGTGAACCGGAAGACGGACACGCTCGCGACCTCCGTCACCATAATCGAACCGCCTCCCGTCCGCGACAATGGGCTTGAAGTCTGGATCGGCGGGCCGGTGGAGCCGCAGCGTGGTTGGCTGCTTCTCGGCTACGATCCCGGCACGCCAGGCTCGCTCGATGTCGGCCACGGACTCTTCCTGTCGGCATCGGCTGACACGTTGCGACAGGTCATAGAATCCGAATCCAGCGCCGAGCACCGCTTCCTGCTGGGGTACGCAGGCTGGGGCGGTGGGCAGCTCGAAGCAGAGCTGGCGGCTTCGGCCTGGCTGACAATCGACGTGTCCAAGGCACTGATCTTTGAAACGTCCGCCGAGAACATGTGGGAAGCGGCCATCCGCAGCCTCGGTATCAACCCGTACTCTCTGCAGATGGGCAGCGGCGTGCACTGATCTGGACGCAGTTGCTGGTCGGCAGTCCATCGTCGAGAGTTTTCGACCTCACATCGGCGGCCAGCTTTCTGCTTGTGCGCCGGTTTGGTATAGGCCTGTCATCGCCGTTCCGTCTCCGCAGAGGAGATGGCGCACAGGAGGAAGGCATGGCTTATGAGTTCATCAAGTACGAGAAGCAGGGACGCATTGCTCGCGTCACGATCAACCGCCCCGAGGTCATGAATGCCCTCCATCCGCCCGCCAACGCGGAGCTGTCGGCGATCTGGGATGACTTCGCCACGGATCCGGAATGTTGGGTGGCGATCGTCACCGGTGCCGGTGACAAGGCGTTCTCCGCCGGCAACGATCTGAAGTACTCCGCCCAGCATGGGATGGCGGCGTCGGTGGCGAGCGGCGCCGGCGGCTTTGGCGGCATTACGGCCCGCTTCGACCTGTTCAAGCCGGTGATTGCCGCGGTCAACGGTCTGGCGCTGGGAGGTGGTTTCGAGATCGCGCTGGCATGCGACATCATCGTCGCCGCGGATCACGCCCGCTTCGGTCTACCCGAGCCACGGGTAGGACTCGCCGCGCTGGCCGGCGGCATGCAGCGCCTGCCCCGGCACATCCCGCCCAAGATCGCCATGGGCCTGATGCTCACCGGCAAACACATCCTGGCGGAGGAAGCGCACCGCCTGGGACTGGTCAATGAAGTCGTACCCGCGAAGGATCTCGCCACCGCCGCCGAGCGCTGGGCCAACGAGATCATCCAATGCTCGCCCACTTCCGTGCGCGCCACCAAGCAAGTAGCCCTCCTCAGTCAGGGCATGCCCCTCGAAGAAGCCATGACCAAGTCGTATCCGCTGGTCGGCGCCCTCTTCCATTCCGAGGACATGATGGAAGGCGTCGTGGCCTTTGCGCAGAAGCGCAAGCCGGAGTGGAAGGGGAAGTGAGTACGTCCTGAGTCCTGGGTGCTGCAACCTGAGGGGATATCAATACCTTTGAGCCCTCGACCCCCCGAACCCTCGAACCCTAAGCGGTTGTACGCCAATCTGGCCGGTGTGGAAGTTGGCGACGACTTTCCGGTACGCCTCATCGGGGCGATCAACGTCAGTCGCGAGTCCTTCTACCCGGGTTCGGTGGCGCACGGAAAGCGTGCGCTGCAGAAACTGGCGGCGCAGATGGTCAAAGACGGGGCCGACATTCTCGACATCGGGGCCATGTCCACTGCACCGTACCTCACGGGGACCATCAGCGAGGAGCAGGAAGCAGAACGCATGGTGGCGGCCGTCGGCGCCGTGCGCCAGGTGACCGGCGTGCCGATTTCGGCCGACACGCAGCGCAGCCGCGTCGCGGCGGCGGCGTTGAAGGCCGGAGCTTCCATCATCAACGACGTCAGTGGTCTCGGGCAGGATCACGCCATGGCCAAGGTCGCGCGCCAGGCCGAGGGCGTGATCCTCATGGCGTTGGAGCAGTCCCCGAGCGCGGCCGCCCCGATCACGATGATCGCGTCGCTGCTGCGGCAGTGTCTGCAACGGGCTCGCGGCGCAGGTATTGCGCGCGACCACATCGTCCTCGATCCGGGCATCGGCTTCTTCCGCCGTGCCGCCCTGCCCTGGTACGAATTCGACAGCCTTGTTCTGGCCCGGTTGTCCCATCTCCGCCGGCTCGGGTATCCGTTGCTCGTCGGAATTTCCCGCAAGTCCTTCATCGGCAAGCTCGCCGGACGCGCCACTGCGGAAGAACGGTTGCATGGCTCGCTCGGCGCGGCTGCGATCGCCGTTTACAACGGGGCCGCCGTGGTGAGGACGCACGACGTGGCCGCAACCCTCGACGCGGTCCGCGTGGCCGAGGCCATCCGGGAAAAGCATCCACCTCCCAGATCGCGTTGACATCACGGAGTCTAGGAGTCTATATTTGAGCAATGCCCGTGCAACTCATGCAACGCAGCCCGTCTCGGCACAACCTGCCGCGCAGTTCGATCATGAATGTGGGGCGGCGTGTCGACTATGCCATCCGTGCCTTGTGCTACCTCGCGGCGCAACCGCCGGAACGGATCGTCCGCCGCGCCGAGATTCAAGAGCGGCAAAGCATCCCGCCGCATTTTCTGTCGAAGATCTTGCGGTCGTTGGTCGGCGCTGGGTTTCTGGCGTCCGTACCCGGAGCCCATGGCGGGTTTCGTCTGGGGCGACCGCCACACGGCATATCGGTGCGCGCGGTCTACGAGAGTATCGAGGGGAACCTGTCACTCGTTGACTGCGTTGATCACCGCGAATCCTTTTGCAGTTTTGCCCCTGTCTGTACGCAGATCGAAATCTGGACCGGCGCGCAAAAGGTCCTGGCCGAGTATTTGGAGGACATCTCGATCGGAGACATCGCGGATCGTCACGGACTGGTGCTGCGCCTGCGTGACACCTCGCCGCACCCTTTGCGGCGCGAGTCCAAGGCGACCTGAAGGAGGAGGCAATGGCCTACATCATCACCCGCTTGTGCAGAGACTGCGTCGATACCGACTGCGTGGCGGTGTGCCCGGTCGACTGCATCTACCGCTACACGGGAACCGACGCCGAGACCTTCCCCAATCAGCTCTATATCCACCCCGACGAATGCATCGACTGCGGCGCCTGCGAGCCGGAATGCCCGTGGCAGGCGATTTTCGAAGAGGCGGCGGTCCCCGACATCTTCGCCGACGATACGCCGCTGAACTACAAGATCATGGAGCACAGCAGCGACTTCGAGGTCGCCAAGCACGAGCAGAAGCCCAAGCCGGCGGCCGAAGAGATCGAAGCGAACAAGCGCAAGTGGGGCTTGGTCACTTAGACCAGATTGTTCTTCCGCGCGCGGCGGCTGCAGCCGCGCCCTTCGCCCACCGAGTGTGAGACAGCCCGTGCGTTGCAATAACAGCGCGGCGCTGTAGCTTGAGACACTGCGCCGTCCGCGATACAAGCGGACACCCTTCATGGACGAGGCGGATACGGCGCAGGGGCAGGTTTACGTTTCAGGCTGGCGCCAACGGCTGGCCACGTCGCCCCTGTTGCCGAGATTTGTCCTCCTCAGCCGCTCGTCATCGATATGTCCGCGGAACGGCTGCGCGCGCACCCTGAACTGCGGACCGTGCTGGAACTCGACGCGCAAACGTACGAAGAGCTGGAACAGCGGGCCGCCACCAGTGGCAAGCGCTCGGCTCTCCATACGCTGCGCGCCACGATCGCCGGCGGAAGAATGGAGATCGTCAACGGGACCTATGCACAACCTCTAGCACCGACGATCGGCGGCGAGGCGAACATCCGGCACTTCTTCTATGGCCTGGATGCAGTCGAGCGCATCCTCCACGCGAAAGTCGACTCCTTCGTCGCCGGCGAGCCGCAGTTCTTCCCGCAGTTGCCACAGATCCTGGCGGGCTTCGGAATCGGCAACACCGTGCTGCGCACGCATACCCGCACCGAGGTGTCCTTCCGACTCGAAGCGCATGGCCCATCGGGCCGGCCGAGCGCGCGGCCATGGGGTATCCAAACGGTCCTGTTGGGCGCGAACGATCCGGCAACGCGTGCACGCTAGCGAGGCCACGCCTCAGAACGGCGACAGTCCCACGGGGACAAGCCCTACGTTCCCTCCCCCGCCAGCGCGTGGTATACACCGCTCGACGATCAGGGGGGCAGCGATGAAGCGTTCGGTCGGTATCGCGTTGGTATTGATCCTGGCAGCACTTCCCGCCGCGGCCGCCTCGCCACGAGGTAAGGCGTCAGCCAAGAAAGCCGGTCCGGCACTGACGGCAGACAGTCAGCCCTGTTACA
>DASVHW010000278.1 GCA_036382395.1 Candidatus Binatia bacterium
CCGGCGATCCTGTTTTTGGACGAGCCGACGATCGGGCTCGATCCCTTGGCACGCCATTCCGTGTGGGATCGCTTGCGGGACCTCAGGCGCGACTACGGCATGACGGTTCTGATCACGACACACGACATGGACGAAGCCGAAGCGCTCTGCGACGAGCTGGCAATTCTGCACGCGGGGCGGGTCGCCGTCGTCGGAAAACCTTCCGAGCTGCGGACGCGGCTCGGCGCCGGTGCGACCATGGATGACGTGTTCGCACATTACGCGGGTGACGGGATCCGCGAAGACGGAAATTTCGGCGACGTTGTTCAAACCCGCAGGACCGCTCGGCGGCTGGGTTGAGCGCACTCCCGTGGACAGATTCCTCCGTGAGAGCGCTGCGGTCGCAGAAGTAGAGCTGATAAAGCTCGTCCGCGATCCAACTGAGGTTTTCTCGCGCGCAGTACAGCCGGTGCTGTGGCTGGTAGTGTTCGGCCAGGTCCTCGCCCATGTCCACGGCATTTACACCGGAGAGGTTGGCTACCTTGCATTCATCACACCTGGAATCCTCGCCCAGAGTGTGTTGTTCAGCGCAATTTTCTACGGCATCGCAGTGATTTGGGAGCGCGATCTCGGCGTCGTGCACAAGCTTCTGGTGAGCCCCGCCCGGCGAAGCTCGCTTGTTTTCGGCAAAGCGGTCTCCGCCGGATTCCGCGGCCTCGTGCAGGCGGCCGTCATTTATCTCATCGCATTCGTTATGCACGTCACGATCCGGCACGAGCCACAGGCTATCTTCGGCGTGCTGGCCGGCGTGTTGCTGGGCTCCGGGCTCTTTTCCACTTTTTCGCTCATCATCGCGTGCATCGTGAAGACGCGCGAGCGCTTCATGGGGATAGGCCAACTCCTCACGATGCCGATGTTCTTCGCAAGCAATGCGATCTATCCGTTGGACCTCATGCCCGGCTGGCTGCGCATCGTCGCGCAGCTCAATCCCCTCACTTACCTGGTCGACGCGCTACGCGGGCTTATGATCGTGGGAGGTGAAAGCGTACACGGCTACGGCGTAGATTTCGCAGTGTTGTTCGCAGTGTTCGTCGTGCTGCTAATGGTCGCCGTGAGGCTGTACCCGACGCTGGTGGAATGAGCACCGCAGTGCGCTGTAAGGAGCGATATTCGGACGGGCTTGTGCAAGCGGACCCATGTTCCAATTGATGGTAGCCCATGGGGCTGCGGCCCACAGGTTGACGGGATCAGTATTCAGCCGTACGACTCATTCAGAGGCCCCCGCCTGCGGCGATATATTGGGATCCGCAGGTGTGTAGGCAGGGGCACGGTTAACCCGCACCGTGCCACCTTCCCGCACGAGCCCGTCGCGGCGTCCCCCCCCCGACTTGTTATCGGGTAAGTTCGCCGCGCGGCTGTGCCACTTGTTCGGGTACAACCGATAGCCGTACCGGCCGTAGGCAATAAAATAAATGTTTTATTGGTTCACGGATATTCTGCCCGTAGGGATAGGGGCTTGCGGGTTGACGATTGCGTATCCCTTCAAGATTAACCATAAAAGCGTATGTATATGCTGGTTTTATTGCCTATTGAGGAGCGAGGGCCATGCGCCAACGACGGCTAGAGAGAACCCGATCCCCCGGGCGACCCCCAGGTGGTGGCGGCCAGGCCAAAATCCTATCCGCTGCCGAACTCACCCGCGTCGACAAGTGCCTGACGGGCACCCCGAACGAGCTGCGCAATCGCGCCCTCATCTACCTGCAGTATGCAACCGGGATGCGCGTCGGTGAGCTGGCCAGCTTAAATGTTGGTGACGTCCTGCATCAAGGACGCATCCGCAAAGAATTTCGACTCGGCACCGAAGACACCAAATACTGCAAGGCCCGCACGATCTACCTCGAAGCACCAAAGGCAATTGCAGCGGTCCTCGGGTATCTACGGCAGCGTAAGCCCGACCTCGGCTTCAGCGGCACAGCACCACTGTTCGTCGGCAAGCGACGCAATGAATGGGAGGGCTCGTTCCGCCTGTCAGCTAACTCCCTCGCCGATCTGTTCCGCCAGGTTTACCAGCAGGCCGGCCTCGTAGGGGCGAGTTCCCATTCGGGCCGACGCTGGTTCATGACGGAGCTAGCCCGCGCCGGTGTCTACCCGCGGATCATCCAGCAGCGGGCCGGGCACTCATCGTTGGCAACCACGCAACGTTACATCGAGGTTACACCCGACCAAGAGCGGCGGGCGGTGCGAACGATCCGGCTCTGAACGGCATCAGGCGAGTGCACCCAGCGGGCATCGTTCGATCCCTTGGAATCGCGAAAGCTAGTGTACTCCTCGAAACGGCTGAGAGCCTTGGCAACGACATCGAGCGATGCATCGCTCCTCCCGTCGGCCTCTCTGAGATAGGCAAAGTAGCGGTGTTTGGTTCGCTCGTTCTCGGCGTTGTGCTTTTTCATCGGCTCCGGCTTCCCCCTCCAAGTAACAACTCACGCTGGGCTAGGCTCTCTCGCTTAGCCGCGGGTCTTCGCGCGGGTCGAGCCCTGCCATCCCAGGGTCGCGTGGTCTGCCACGCGAGCACGCACTTCAGGGCGCGCGCCTGTGAGTGAATCGTAGCAAAGCAACGCGACGGTAAGACGGGCGTGGCGGAAATGCTTGAGTTTTTCTTTACCTGGGGCACCGACGGATGCTAGCGTACTCGCACCACCGTCGGCACGGTGGGAAAGGATTATGACCCAAACGGCCGCGACTATCATCTCCCGAGCTCGCGGTCTGCCGCTGCCGCGCTACCTCGTTGCAGTGGCCGCCGTCACCGTCGCGGTGGTCATTCGGCTGTTGTTCGCCTCCGTGTTCGGAGATCATTTCCGCTTCATGGTGCTGCTCCCGGCCGTGGTGTTCAGTGCCTGGTACGGCGGACTGGGCACCGGATTGCTGGCGACCGGGCTCACCGCCGCGGCCGCCGCCTGCTTGTGGCTCGACCCGGCGTGCTCCTTCGTGATCAAAAACCCAGAAGACCTCACGGCCCTCGGCCTCTACATGTTCGTCGGCGGGTTCATCAGCCTGCTCAGCCACAACCTCATCCAGGCCCGCCGTCGCCTGGAAACCTCGGTGGGCTCACTGCGCAGCAGCGAAGAGCGCTTCCGCACCCTGTTCGAGTTGGCCAGCGTCGGCAAGGCCGAGCTCGACCTGACAGGGCGATTCGTGCGCGTCAATCGCCGCCTGTGCGAGCTCACCGGCTACCGCGCCGAGGAATTGCTGGGAATGAGCTTCATCGAGCTCACGCATCCGGACGACCGCGACCTCGCTACCTTGCGCGACTTGGCCAGCGGCCGCATCAATGAATACACGAGCGAGGAGCGGTACTGCCGCAAAGACTGCGCCGTCGTGTGGGTGCAAGTCGCCGCGGCGTTGAGCCGCGACGCAAACGGCCAGCCCCGCAGCAGCATCGCCGTGGTACACGACATCACCGACCACAAACGCGCCGAAGACGCCCTCGAGCAACGCGCGCGCCACGCCGCCTTGGCCGCCGACGTTGGCGTGGCGCTCACCGGCAGCGATACGGCTCGCGATATGCTCCAGCGCTGCACCGCAGCGATGGTCAAGCATCTCGATGCGGCCTTCGCCCGCATCTGGACACTGGACGCCGGCACCAATGTCCTGGAGCTGCAAGCCAGCGCCGGCCTGTACACCCACCTCGACGGACCCCACAGCCGCATCCCGATGGACAAGCCCGTCAAGATCGCCGTGATCGCCGCCGAGCGACAGCCGCACCTGACGAACACCGTCATCGGCGACCCACACGTCAGCGATCAGGATTGGGCCAAGCGGGAGGGAATAGTCGCGTTCGCCGGCTATCCGCTGGTGATCGAAGACCGGTTGGTCGGCGTCACGGCAATGTTCGCGCGCGCGCCGCTATCGCCGTCCGCCCTGGAGGCGCTCGGATCGGTGGCGCATGAGATCGCCATCGGCATCGAGCGCCGGCGCGCGGAGACGGCGCTGCGGGAAAGCGAGGAACGCTTCCGGGCGATTTTCGACTCGGTGAATGACGCGATCTTCGTGCACGACTTACCGACCGGCGCCATTCTCGACGTCAACCGCCGCATGTGCGAGCTGTACGGCTGGACGCGCGAGCAAGCGCGGCAGCTCGACGTCGGCGCCCTGAGCTCGGGCGAGGAACCGTACACGCAGGAACGCGCGCTGGAGCTGATCAGCAAGGCCGCCGCCGGGATGCCGCAGGTGTTCGATTGGCACGCCAAGGATGCCGCCGGCCACCTCTTCTGGGTCGAAGTGAGCTTGCGGCACGCACGCATCGGCAGCGACGATCGCATGCTGGTCACCGCCCGCGACATCACCGAGCGCAAGCGCATCGAGCAGGCGCTGGAGGAAGCCAATCGGCACAAGCGACAGCTCTTGGCGACGCTACAGACCGCCAACGAACGCTTGGACCGCCGGGTGGAAGAGCGCACCGCCGAGTTGGCGGAAATCAACGCCCTACTGCGACGCGAGATGGCCGAGCATAAGGCGGCGGAGCAGGCGCGGCGCGAAAGCGAAATCCGCTTCGCCGAATTCATGCAGCACCTTCCCGGTATCGCCTTCATGAAGGATGTCGAAGGCCGTTACGTGTGGGTGAATCCCACGTTCGAGCAGATCTTCCACCGCCCGCTGGAGCAGTACCTCGGCAGAACCGACGACGAGGTGTGGCCGGCGGCCGCCGCCGCCCAATTCCGTGACAACGACCGGACAGTGCTGCGGACACATCGCACGCTGCAGGTCACGGAGACCTTCCCGCACGAGGACGGGCTGCATCACTGGCTCACGACCAAGTTTCCCATCCTGGGTGACGACGGCGCGCCGCGTCTGGTGGCGGCCGTGGCGATCGACATCACCGAACGGATGCGGACCGAAACGCAGTTGCGTGAGCTGCAAAAGCTGGCGCAACAGCGCGAGCGGCTGGCCGACATCGGCGCCATCACCGCAGAGATCGCGCATGATCTGGGCAATCCGCTGGCCGGCTTGTCGATGCAGGCGCAACTGGTCCTGCACCGCGTGCGCCGCGACGAGCGCCAGCCGGTCAGCCTCGTCATCCGGCCGCTGGAGCGCATCCTCACCGAGGTCCAACGGCTCGACGGCCGCATCAAAGGGTTCATGGAGTTCTCGCGCGAGCAGCGCCTGAAGCTCAACCCGGTCGACCTCACGCGGCTGCTCCAGGAGGTGGTGGAAATCTGGCGGCCGGTCGCCGCCCAGCGCGGCATCGTCGTGATCATGGAGAACCCGCCCCACGGCATCTCGCTCACCGCCGACGATGAGAAGCTGCGCCGGGTGTTCGACAACCTGGTGAAGAACGCCATCGAGGCGATCGACCGCGGGCCCGGGCAGGTCGACGTCGCGATCAGCGCTCCCGCGCCCGAAGCGGTGTGCATCTCGGTGAGCGACACGGGCCCGGGAATGCCGGATACGGTGGAGGGCTTCCGCCTGTTCGAGACCACCAAGGCCGATGGCTCCGGGATCGGCCTCGCCGTGGTCAAGCAGATCGTGTTGGCGCACTACGGGACGGTGGAATTCTCACGCCGGACACCGCACGGCACGGTGTTCCGTATCGAGCTGCCGCGTGGTGGTCCGGGCAGCGCCGGAGCGGTGCCGCCCCGCGCTGCGACAGCGCGAAGCCCTCGCCGCTGACGAGCGCAGCCGGCAGAACTGGGACGTCACCCGATTTGGGTAGGACCACCTTCATTCCCGTCCTCTCGAGAATATCGTGGCGCACGTCGATGCCGGGCATCACGGCGCGCAGCTCCATGCCGCGACGCGTGAGCTGAAACAGTCCGACGTGAGTGGCGTAGAAGATTCGCTTTCCAGCGGGTAGCGCCCGCTGAACGACCACGAGCCCGCGCAGCCACTCTGTCGTCTGTCCGTATTGCGCGAAGTCCTTCGATCTCTTTGCCGCGCTGTGGTGTCAGGATGCGGAGGAGCCCTCGAAACTCTGTCCCCAGTGCGGGCGGTGCATGTGCCAGCATCCCGCCTACCAGGAACCGCACTTCCGGAAGGAAGTCCCGCTGGTTTTCAGCGCGAGGGATTCCAACGGTGGTTTCTGTTCTACCTGTGACGAGTAGACCGACATCAGAGCGACTGTGGGTCGCGTTTGGGCTAGGTGACCGTCTCCCAGCGAAAATCTGTCCGCATTGCGGGCGGTGCGCGTGTGAGCACCCTGCCTACCATGACCCGCATTTCTGGAAAGCCGCCCCCCCCGCGCTTATGAGCGGGAGGCGTTTGAACGGTTCTTTCTCTTCTACGAACAGTGAACGAGCCCGCGAACCGACGGCAGCTGCTGCGTCTGCGCGGCGATCCAGGTCACGCGATGCTGGGGCTCATGGTGCGGGGCGCGGCGGCGCAGTGTTGCGGCGACTGTAACGGCGATGGCGCGGTCACCGTCGATGATATCCTAACCGCAGTGAACCACGCGCTCACGAGCTGTTCGGACGACGGCATCTGCAGCATGGCGAGCTGCCCGGCACAGCTGGCTACGTGCCGCGACGAGCTGGCCACCTGCCGGGCGCAGCCGGGCGGGCAGCGGTTTCCGGCGTCGGGGCAGACGACGGCGTACGGTCCGGGCTCGGACGGTGCCGTGCGGGCTGGGGCGGCGCTGGCGTATACGGGCAACGGCGACGGGACGATCACCGACAACAACACCGGGCTGATGTGGGAGAAGAAGGACGACTCGGGCGGCATCCACGACCAGGACAACTATTACGCGTGGGGGATGACTGACCCGCCGTACACGATGAACGGTACGATGGTGACGGAGTTTCTCGCCACGTTGAACCGGGCGCCCTGTTTTGCCGGGCACTGCGACTGGCGCATCCCGAACATCAAGGAGTTGCAAAGTATCGCGAACTACCAGAACGCGGGTCCGGCGGTGGATGCCGCATTTAGCACCAGCTGCGCGGCGGGGTGTACGGTGGACGGGGCATCCGGAACAACGATGTGCAGTTGTACGCAGTCCGGCGGCTACTGGTCGTCTACTACCTGCCAGGACAGCCCGGACTACGCGTGGGGCGTGGGCTTCGGCGGCAGCAGCGTGGCTACTACAAGGGCGACGGCTACGTGCGCGCCGTGCGGGGTGGCTCGTGATTGGTCATTCCCAAACCCGGACACTCGCCCCTTCAAATCAGGACACTCAGCCCCAAAGACGGACAGTACCGCAAATTGACGGGCGTTTACCTGCGCCCCGCGCTCTTAGGCGCTCGCCGCTTCCTGACCGCACCCCGCACCGTTAGGACCGGGCATTGCGCTGTCCGCACCACTTTCTCCGCCACGCTGCCGATGAACAAGTACGCCACACCGGTGCGCCCATGCGTACCCATCACAATCAGATCGGTCCTAATGTCTTTGGCCGTGTCCACGATCAGTAGGGCGGGCGGACCTGCTGCGACCATTGTGCGGACCCGCTGCCCCTTCTTTTTCAGGTCGGTACCGAGGTCTGCCAATACCGCCTTTGCATTGCTCATTTGTTGGTCCAGGAACATCCCGAATTCGGGAGCGACCCCCAGGTACGGCTCTGTGACGTAGACGGGTTCAACCACATGCAACATCATGATCTCTGCACCACACGCGGCGGCGAGGTCAGCAGCGTACCGTAGGGCATTCTGAGAATCGGGGGAGAAATCGACGGGAACCAGAATGCGATTGATGCGGCTGTGCACGTTCACTCCCCTCTG
>DASVHW010000279.1 GCA_036382395.1 Candidatus Binatia bacterium
GCTGCCGAAGCCGCCGCCCATGTGTTGCTGGTGCATGTGGATGTTGGTCGGCGGGATGGCGACCTCGTAATTCTTGAGGCCGTCGGAGACCTGGCCCGGCATATCGCTCACGCTCTGCGTCGAAATCTGCACGTCGAGGTGATCGGGATCGGACCACATTGCGACCGCTCCGTGCGACTCCATGCAGCAGTGCGCGATCGTCGGCACGCCGTAGATCCCCTCGCTCACGGCGGCGGCGGATTTGAAGGCCTCGTCGGGAGTGCCGGTGACGGTCGCCTGCGTCGGATGATAGGGGACCTTGGGACCGGTGGAGGCGGGTTTCACCTGCGCTTTTTGCAGGGCCGTGACGACTGTGCTCCCGGCGCCCCCGCCTTGCGCACGCTTTAGCAGTTCCGGCGTGACTGGGAAATCTATGCCGCGCTTGTTGATGGCAGCAGCCATTTGCACTTCCGGCACCTGGTTGCTGAACATACCGGTGAGATCTTCCAGGCTGAGCGGGCCGGTGTCCTCGGGAAGGTCGGTGGGCGGCTCGGAGAAGTCGTCCACGAAATGCGGCAGCGGCTCCCAGCGGACCTTGATCGCGCTCAAAGCATCGGCTGCGGTGCCTTCGTCCACGGCGGCCACGGCGACCACTTCGTCGCCGGCCCAGCGGATGGTGGCGCTGCCCGGCTTTTGCAGGACGGCGACCGCCTTCACTCCGGGCATTTTCTCGGCCGCGCTGGTATCAACGCTGATGAGCCGGGCATGCGCGTGCGGCGAGCGCAGAATCGCTCCCGCGAGCAGGCCTGGAGGCGTGGCGTCGTAGGTGTACTTGGCGCGGCCGGAGGATTTATCCGGACCATCCACGCGCGCGTGACGGGTGCCGATGACTTTCCGTTGTGCGGCATCGGGCCATTTATATTCCGCCATGGCTACTCGCCTCCCTTCGTCACATGAGGTGGCTGCGCCCCGAGTTGGCTCATGGCGCCGCGCATCCCGTAGTAGGTGCCGCAACGGCAGAAGTTTCCGGCCAGCCCTTTGGCCACCTGTTCGTGCGTCGGGTGGGGATGGCGGTCGAACAGCGCCTTGCTGGCGACGATGAAGCCGGGCGTGCAGAAGCCGCACTGCTGGGCGTCGTTGGCGACGAAGGCGCGCGAAACCGGGTGCAGCTCGGGACCGGCAGTGAAACCCTCGATGGTCGTGATCTGGTGCCCTTGTGCGTCGATGGCCAGGACCGAGCAGGCGTACACCGGCTTGTTGTCCATGAGCACGGTGCAGGAGCCGCAGGCCCCGCGGTCGCAGACGCGCTTGGCCCCGGTCAGTTCGAAGTTGTCGCGCAGCGCGTCGAGCAGGGTCACGCGCGGTTCGAACTCGCCTTTGAGGCTCTTGCCGTTGACGGTGAGCGTGACCGGCGTCTTGCCCGGACCGTACATCGGCACGTCCTGGCCCTCGACGGTAAGTACCGTGGGCCCGATCACCGCAGGTACGGCAACGGCAACGGCGCCGAGCTTGAGGAAGTCGCGGCGAGATACGCCTTCGCGCGGCTGCCCGCCTTCTTCCAGGATGGGAGTGTCTTCTTCTCGCATTACCCCTCCGCGCATACAGCGGACGTCCGGCCACACGCCGGACGAGTTCACGATTACCAGGAGGACGTTGTCATCGCCAGGCAAGCCCGGCGGTTACACGTCCACGTCGGGACGACTGCGAAATCGGAAGCAGTATAAATCGCCGCGGCAGGTTTGCGCTTGCCGGATGGCGACGTTTACAAATTATTTTAAGCAATAAAAACCGGCCGGGAATTCCGGCCGGTTTCAAATCCGCGAAACTATTGGTTTGTCATTCCGAGCGCAGCGAGGAATCCGCTGTTCCCTGCGGTTTACTTCTTCAGGCTGCGGACGAACTTCACTAACCCTTCGATCTGTTCATGGCTGAGCTTGCCGCCGAAGGCGATCATCATGCCCTTGTCGGTCTTTGTTCCCTTTTCGATCGCGTTCTTGAAGTCGGCGTCCGACTGCTTCTGGATATCGGCCGAACTGAGGGCGGGTATTTTCCCCTTGCCGGCGCCGTTTTCGCCGTGGCATATGGCGCATTTCTGCTTGAAGAGGTCTGCGCCGCTATCGGCCGCAAAACTCAGTGTCGGGACCGCCAATCCGAAAGCCAGGGCGCCCAGGGTCATCGTTTTTGCCAGCTTGGTCATCAATCCATCTCTCCTTGAATAGCTGTGTACATTCCCATAATGGCACGCAGTGTGCCATTCGCCAATCATGGTTAATTGATTGAAAACCCTAGGCTCTGGGTTGCACGTTGCGCGGGTGAGGGGTGTGAAATAACCCGCAGCTCGCGCCATATCGCTCATCCGCCTGCCGCCGTTATCACAAAGTCGCCGACAACTTATTGAAACCGTTGGGGTG
>DASVHW010000280.1 GCA_036382395.1 Candidatus Binatia bacterium
GGGCAGGTCTGCTTTCTCGGAGCATGCAGCGGTGGCGCGGCGTGCAACGTGAGTAGCGATTGTACGACTGGTAGGTGCGCCCCGCTCACCGGGGTTACGACGATGGTGACGGTGCTTCCGTGCAATCTCGATTTTAATGCGCTGGTTCCCACGGCGGTGACCCTCAATTTCAAAGGTAAAGACGAGGAGCAGCACACGATCAGTGGCTCGAAGAACATGTCCTGCTGGGAAAGCTTCACTCTCGACACCAGCTCGAGCTGCGCGGCAGGTTACGGGCGCGTGTGCCTTACTAACCACAACACGACTTTCGAGAGCGTCAATATCAGTTCTGGAAAGGGTGGGCCGGTCATCGCGGTGGCTGAGTCATTTTTCACCGATAGCGTCGGGCAGACGGCAACTGCGGCGGTGAACGTACACATGGAGGGCCAGTGCATCGGCGGTTGTACCGGGGGCGACAATGCTGGAGCCCCCTGCCTGACAAACGCCCCGTGCACGGGAACCGGTGGGACGTGCAGCGGTGTCAGCAGTATCAGCAGCTCGTGCAACAGCAACGCCGATTGTGGCGGCGGGCTGTGCTCGGGCCCGCGCTTCTGTACTGGTGGAACCAGTCCGGGAAAATCCTGCACGGCTAACATCGATTGCAGCGGCGCCGGCGGGACTTGTCCGCTACCTACCGCACAGATTCGCCTGCCTGGCGCATGATGAGGTGCTGATATGTTGATGCGCGAGGGTGCGGTGCGTAGACGCTTATTGGTCGAAAGGAGACGGGCGATGGAGAACCGGGTACGGTCGATTGCTCTCATCGGTGGAGTCGCGGTGGTTGCCGTCGTCCTGTTAATGGCCCAGCGCGGTCAGGCGCAGATGGTTGCGTCGGACCTTGCCGCTGGTTACGTCGTGTTTCCGAAAGTCGTCGTGGACTCCACGGACCTGTTCTTGCAGGGGCGCAAAGTAGATACACTGATCCAGCTGACAAATACGGCCGAAGCTGCCGGCACTGACACGGGTTGCCGGGTTGTGGAGTGCGCCTACGTCGATGCGACGAAGCACTGCACGAATGACGTTACGAGGCCGTGCCGGACGAGCCACGATTGCGCCACGGGAGGCATCTGTGGAACTACCGCCGATTGCCAAGAGCGCAACTTCTGGGTCACGCTGAGTGCCGGACAGGCCATCGGATGGAGTGCCAATTCGGGGGTGGTCCTTCCGGTCGAAGGGAACTGCGGGGGATCGTCACAGACGATTCCAGAGGTCCCCGAGCAGTTTTTCGTCGGGGAATTGAAGTGCGTTGAGGTGATGAGCGAGACCGGCCCGCCGAGAAACGCTAACGACTTGAAGGGTGAGGCGACAATCTACGAAGTGGCGGTTGGAGTGCCACCAACGGGTGGCGTCGATGTACGCTCGTACAACGGAATTGGCGTGCAGGCGACGAAGTCAGACCTTAGTGCTCAGAGCTTGAGGTGTGTGGGTGGAACAGCGCAGGGAAGTACGTGTACGCTGGACTCGCAATGCACTGGAGGCGGTACCTGTCTATCGGTTCTCTGCCTCGGGGCAAATTTGGCGCCGGGCGCGGTGTGCGGGACGGCGACATACGCTGGATGCCCGAGTCAACTGATTTTGAATCACTGGTTTGATGGGGCCTTCAACATGCCGAATGCGACGGATCCTATCACGACCGATCTGACGCTGGTTCCGTGTACTGAGGACCTGAGGTTGGTGGGGGCTGCGGTAACACCGGCTACGACGGTTCAGTTCCTCATTTACAACGAGTTCGAGCAGCGGTTCTCCTCGAGCACCTCCCTTCGCTGCTTCAAGGAGACACAGCTGTCGCAGCTCGACACGTTGCCGGGCAATGAGAATGCATCGATTTTTAGCTACGCCGTTCAGGGCACCCTCGTCGGGCAGACGACAATACGCCCGGTGAACGGTACCGAGCTCGATAAGGGCCATGGCTTGCTCGGCATCGCTGAGGAGTTCGTGCATGGGACGGCCGCTTTTCCGAGAGGCTCCGATGCGTTTGATCTCCACTACTCCGGTAGGACCTCAGGGAAGGCCGATGTGGTTACGCTTCACGTAAGCGTGCCGTAGGCTGTTTGCCTTAGGCTTGCCTGGCATGTGAGGGGCCGGTCGCGTTTGCGACCGGCCCTTTTTTTTAACCCGCGTGGGCTGCGTTTTGGGGGTGTGGAAATCTTGGGGTTTATTGCTCCGGTAGGGACGCGCGCGATGGTAAGGAAGAAGATTCTTGTGGTTGAGGACAATCTCGCCAATCGCAGGATCTTGGTTTATCGCTTGCGGCGGATTGGAGAGCGGAGATGTTCGAATGCGCGCAAGGCGGCCATTCCGGCGCTACGCCAACGGAGATGCTCCGATCAGTCTCGTTGGCGAACAAGTAGGTGTCGTCAATTCGGCAACAGCCTTTCCCCGGCGAGCAAACGGAGCGTGAGGTGGCTCACTCGGCAATCAAGCTTGTGGCTGGGGCGCTTCGCTGTGGGCGTTGTTTCTAGCAAGGCCTGCGATGTGGTGGCCGTGTCGCTCGGCAAACTCGACCAGTGTTGCCCTGGCGAGTTTGCTCGGACGAAAGCGCCCGTTTTCCCAGCGGTTCACTGTGCCGACTGTAATGCCCAATTCATGAGCGAACTCCTCTTGCGTCATTTTAAGTTCCCGGCGTAGAGTCCGAACGTATTCTGCAGCTTCTTCCAACATGAGAGAGTTCCTCCGGTATTCTTGCAGCCCTGGCTGCACGTTTTGCCATAATGAGAGAGCAAGTCAGGTGCCACGGTAGATTGATAATCAGGTGGTGGTTGAAATCGAGTGACCGTCTGTCACGGCTATGGCGCCAATTCGAGAAGCGGTGCTTTTGGTGACGAGCAGAGCGGCAGGCACCGGCTGCGAGCGGCTTGGCTGATTAGCTACCGAAGAACCGGTGTCTATCGTTTGGAACTGTGGCGCGGTATTTTTCCTCGAGTAAGGCGGAGGGAAGGTATGTGCGGTCGAGTGCCAGCCGGAGCCTCCATACTTCGTCGCATGCACGGACGAGGGCAGTGAGCTGCTCTGGAAAGAGACCCTGAAAGCCATCCGATTTGGCGATCAGGGGGTTGGGATGTGCCTCGACGAGGACAACCGAAGCGCCGGCCATAATGCCCGCCAAGGTCATGGGATGAACGAGGTCGCGAATCCCGGTTCCGTGGGAGGCATCGACGGCAACCGGGAGTCCTGAGAGTTGGTAGTGGAAGGCGGCGACGCTGGCCAGGTCGAGTGTGTTTCGCGTGTAGCGGTTGCAGGTCGTCATGCCACGTTCGCACAGAATGACGTTTTCCTTCCCGCTAGACATGATGCGTTCAACCCAGAGGAGGTAGGCTTCCGTGTCGACGGAATTGCCGCGCTTGTGTATGACCGGGAGCGGGGTGCTGCGCAGGCGGTTGAGCAGGGCCTGGTTTCTCGAATTGGGCTCCCCAACCTGCAGGCAGTCGATACCCGCATCCTCGTACATGGGTACGTCAGCGGGATCGAGGATCTCCACTACCGTGGGAAGCCCACATTCCTTGCCAGCCTTGACCACCAAGTCTAGTCCCTCGCGGAGCGATTCGTGTCCGGTGGCCCCAAGTCCTTCCCACCCGCTGTAGGGGCTGGATCGGTACTTGAGCACTCCGCCGCGCAGGGCTTTGCAGCCGGCGGCCTTGACCATGAGAGCCGCCCCTATGATCTGGGCTTCGCTCTCGACTGAACACGGCCCGCCGACTACTACGAGGTCCGGTCCTCCGCATATCACCTGCCCGATCGCTACCCGTTGGTGGACCAAGTGTCCGGGAGAGCCTTTCTGGGCCGCCCGTTTGTAGGCTCGGGAGATCGGAATCAATGCTTCGACCCCGGCCATCTCTTCGATTTCGCCACTCGGGAGTCGGCTGATGTCCCCGTACACGCCGATCAGGGTGATCTCTTCGCCCGTGAGGATGCCGGTCTTGAAGCCGAGATCGGCCAAGCGATCCAGAATGGCGCGCACCTCATCGGTGCTGCTGCCAAGTCGCATTTTGACTAGCATCTTGCCTTACCCGAGAGACGCCGAGTGCGGAGCGCTCGCATGTAGTTCCTAGGCCGTCGGTGGCGCTCCGCTGGCAATCCGCTGCGGTAGACCAGCGGCTTCGTTGCCTTGCGGTCGAATTTCCTTGGTCTGCAAGTTGACCCGCCAAAGCGCGACTTTTCGCTCGGAGCGCTCGGTCCACAGAAGCGTCACCTCGTATTCCGGCCCCTCGCGCTGAGTTGCGTCCCAGCTGAATTCGCCAACGTAGACGTCTTGCGCCTTCGCTTTTTGCGGGTACGCGCGGATCATGTCGTACAGGGTTTCGTTTCCCAGCGGCTTATAGTTTCTGACCAGATCGATGGCATCGTTCTTCTTGTCCGCCCACCGCTCGCCCATGAGGAGCGGCGCGCCCACGTAACAGGCGAAGGCAATTGACAACACCGCTAGGCTTCCCCACCCCAAGATGGTTCCCAGCGTGCTCTCGTGCTTTCCGTCTGCGTTTTGCGTCATGCTGTCCCTCCTACGACTTCGCTGCCGCGTGCTACCGAAGGTGTGTGGAGCAGCAGCCCGGATCAACCTACCCGCTTCATCCCGTTAGACTCAGCGCAGTTTTGCCGCAATTAGCTGACCCCAAGTGCGAACGCAAGCGTAGAAGACGGTAGCAGCCGCCGTCCAAAAACGCACCAGCGTCAAATAGTTTTCGTCGCCGGAACAACCCCAAAACGATAACGAAAACAGCCGAGACGACCCCTCTCTGGCACGCAGTTTGCGTTGTCACATGATTCGTTCGGAGAGTTAGCTGCTTACGCTCGAGATTGGAGGTCTGTGGTGATAGAAGGACGCAAGTCGGTTGTCATTCTCTTGGTAGAAGATGATGACGGTCACGCCCGTTTGCTTGAGAAAAACCTGCGCCGGGCCGGTGTGGTGAACCGTCTGCTGCGCGTGACCGACGGTCAGGAGGCAGTCGATTACTTCTCCCGGGCCAGCTCATCTCAAAACAACACTGACTACCCGCTTCCAAGCATTGTTTTGCTCGATGTGCGTATGCCGCGTCTTGACGGCTTCGAGGTGCTTGCTCACCTGAAAGGCGATCCGCAGTTGTTGAACATCCCCGTGATCATGCTGACGTCCACGGACAACCAGGTTGAGATCAACAGGGCCTATCAGATGGGCGCAAACGGCTACGTCGTCAAGCCGGTGGGTGTCGAATGCTTTATCGATCGCGTAGCCAAGCTGGGCATGTTCATCGAGGTCATCGAGTTCCCGGAGAATCATGGAAAGCAAAGCAGCGCAGCAGTCAATGGGTGACATTCTCCTCGTCGAGGATGATCCCGGTCAGGCCCGTCTCGTCGAGAAGACGCTTACACGGGCTGGCTTCCAGGTGAGCCACGTAGCAGATGGGAGCGCGTGTCTCGAACGGGTGCGGCGGCAGCCGCCGGAGTTCCTGCTGCTGGACCGCGGTTTGCCTGACGGAGACGGACTCGACGTGTTGCGGACACTCCATGCGGAGTTTCCGCAGGTGTGCGTCATCATGCTGACCGGGGTTGATGACGCTACGGTTGCTGTCGACGCGATGCACCTCGGTGCGTGGGATTACATCGTGAAACGGCCGGACCTTTCCCACCTGAACGATCTGCGGCTGGTGCTCGCTCGCAACCGAGAGCGGCGGCGCCTGTTGCATGAGCACGAGGCCCTCAATCAAGCCGTTCGTACCTCGGAAGAGCGCTTCCGCGAATTGTTCGATAATGCCTCCGACGCGATCTTCGTGTGCGACGACACCGGCGTGTTGCAGCAGGTGAACCAAGCCTTCGTCGATATCGCCGGCATCGACCGCGCGGAGATCGAGGGCAAACATCTCGACGATTGTCTCGCATCGACCACGCCCACCCGCGCGCAGGGCCTGCGGGAACGCAGCCTACGGGCGGAACGGCAGTCGGCCACCGAGGTGCACCTGGCTTCGAAAAGCGGCCGCACGACGGTTCTGGAGGTGGCCACGCGGCCCATGTCTGAGAAGGGCCAGGTGATCGGTTTCCAGGGGATCGGGCGCGACGTGACCGATCAACGCCAGATCGAACAGATGAAGGCGGATTTTTTGGCGATGGTCACTCACGACATGAAGAACCCCATCAGCATCATCGTTGGCTACGCCGAGATCCTGCTGAACGACAGTGCCCTCCACTCGGACTGGCGCGAGATGCTGGTGAGCATCGACTCCAGTGCACGTGGCTTACTACACCTGATCACGAACTTCTTGGACCTCTCAAAGATCGAGGCCGGAGCCCTACGTTTGCACCAAGTCGAGATCAGTATCAATGAAATCTTGCACCACATCGTCCAGTTCGAGCATCCTCTGGCCTGCGCCAAGAATATCGAGGTCGTCGAAAATCTCCAGCCGGTGCCAATCGTGTATGTGGACCGCTCGCAGATGGACCGTGTGTTCATCAATCTCATCGGCAACGCCATCAAGTTCACCCCTCGCGGTGGCCGGGTGCGCGTCGATACCGGCAGTCACAATGGTATGGTCGAAGTGCGCATCAGCGACACCGGGCCGGGGATTCCTCCGGAGCAGGTGCCGCAGTTGTTCCGGAAGTATCAACGCCTCTCGCCGACCAGCGAGGCCGACGGCACGGGGCTCGGCCTCTTCATCGCAAAATCAATGATTGAAGCGCACGGCGGGAGCGTGGCAGTGGAGAGCGCGCCGAATGCGGGTGCGACCTTCATTGTCGAGCTGCCGGCCGCACGCGGCTAATCACGGAGAGGTCGGTACAGGCGGTACTCCAACTGTTGAGAGGGTGGCTCGGCGCCACCCAGCGTAACGACTTCGTCGAAGTGCACGCGCGCCCGCTCGAAGGCATCGGCGTCGACCCAGTGTGAGAACGACCCCACCAACAAGGGCTCTTCGAACCCGCGAAACACAATGCTGGCGAGGTGGCCCGTTTGGTTGGAAAGCGTGCGCCACAACTTCTCTTCCTGCCCGTGCCACTTGTCGCCGTTACTGACTAGGTGGATGAGGATACGGGCGGCCACCGCGCCATCCGGAAGAGCGAGCCCCTTCGTGGAGGTGACGGGTCCTCCAATCTCCACGATCAGTCGGGGTGGTGCGGCGCTCAGCGCTGCACGGGCCCGTCGCATTAACGGCGTCCCTTGCAGGTGCTGGCGGGCGCCGTCGAGGGCCTTCTTGCTTTCCCACTCGGAGTAGACCAGCAGGTGGCGTGGCTCCGTGAGGTCCTGGTATATGCGGTGGGTGACATAACCTTGTTTGCGCCGGAGAATCTGCCAGATTTCGCGGTCGTACTGCGTCCGCGCTGACTCCGCGCCGGCGTTGTGTTCCATCGTCAGCAATTCAGCGATCGGTCTCTTCATGAGGTCCACGATTGCCCTTTTTGCCGTACAACTCAAGCACCTCGCGCCGCCGACGCAGGTGTTGTAATCCGGCGGTTAGGGAGGAGCAGAGATGTGACGCAACGGCGGATACCATCCTGGTGGAAGCGCCGCCCGGTCAGCACGCGCAGGAGTGGAGATGCCCTCGGTGCCGCAGTCGACGGGACGTTTCAGAGCTGACGAGGTGCGGGCGTGCTGCGCGCTGCGCGCCTACCTTTACGCAACAGAGGAATCGAGAGGATCTTCTCCTCCTGCAGGATCTCCCAGATTACGCCACGCGGGCGCGGATGCAGGCTCGGCGCCGCGATCACTTGATCCGGAGTGATGACGAAATCGACGGGGATGTCGTGCCCGCGCATGGGCAGCCGGTCGTCGATAATTTGCGCCGGGTGGATGGTGGTGAGAATCGGCGTGTACTCCCGGATCTTTCCCTCACTGCGCAAAAGCGCGTACTCCAGGTCGCCGTAGCCGCCGCCCCGGCCCAGGCGTGCACCTTGGCGGTTCACGGCTACGGATCCGCAGACGACCAGGTCGACGGGGCACATCTCGTGCGGTGCGATCAAGCGGCCGAACTGCATGGCGCCCGTGATGCTACCCACACGAAAGATCTTCGCGCCCAGTCGGTTCGGGTCCAACTCGACGAAGCAACGCTCGCTGCGCAGTCGCGGCATTGCCAGGTAGACGATCTTGCCCTCGCGCAACGCCGCGCGCCGGATGGGAAGCTGTGGCGCATCCGAGTTGATCTTAATGGCCTTGGCGCGTTTCCACATAGGGAGCTCGCACAGCAATTGTGCGGCGCGATCGGAGCCAACGAAGTTGGGGATGCGCGCATCAACCCCTGGAAAGCGTGCCACGCCGGCGAGCATGAGCCGCGTGCGCACCCTCTGGCGAATGTCCTCTTTCGTCATGGAAGATCGTTACGAGATGCACAAAAACCGGTACTACAAGCCCGCCTGTGAGTCAACGCGATTCTGCATGGAGGACTCGCTTACGCGCCGAGCGATGACGATGAAACCGGTGTGACCAATCATGCGGTGCTCGGGGCGAACGCTGAGGTTCTTGATGTGCCAGAAGCGGACCAGGGTCTCGAATGATTGGATCGCTGCAAAACCGCCGTGATCTCGCAGGCCGTCGACAAACTGTTTGACCTGCATGACGGTTGGTAGGTAGCCCACGATGAGCCCTCCGCTGCGCAGCGCCTCCGCTGCTGCGGGCAGGAGCCGCCAGGGTTCGGCGAGGTCCACGGTCATGCGATCCACCCCGCGTTCCTCGAGGCCGGCGAAAGCATCAGCCACCTTTACGGTCCAATTGGGGGCCGTGCCATAGAACTGCCGCACGTTGTCCTGCGCCATTTCCGCGAAATCAGCGCGCGCCTCGTAGGAGATGACGCGCCCTTGCGGACCGACCGCACGTAGCAATGCCATGCTCAGCGCCCCCGGACCGGCGCCGATCTCGATCACCGTCGCACCTGGATAGATGTCACCCCAGAGCAGGATCGGGCCGATATCCTTCGGATAGATGACTTGCGCGCGGCGTGGCAAGTTGGGAATGAGCTGCGCAAAGCTTGGGCGCAGCACGAGGAACGGCTCTTTTGCCGTACTATAGACGATGCGACCTTCCTCAAGTCCGATCAGATGGTCCGCCTGTATCATCCCCCCGCGGATATGCACGCGAGCGCCGGCGCGCAGCACGCGCAAGTACTCGCGTTCTTTTGAGTCGATGAACAGGACGCTATCGCCGGCTCGTAGCTGGCCGCTTTCCGGTCGCTCCATTGCAGGACCTCTCTGACGTGTTGTGGGACGTACTCAGTGGTTTTCGCTTGCCGTGGAGGTGCTGGTGCGCCGCTGCCGCTTGGTTTCGACTTCGCGGATCAACCGGCAGAAGGCGCACGAGGAACCGAATGCCGGCATCCCGCATCGTTCGCACGAACCCGGCGTTCCATCAACGTGACCCGAAAATGCCGGCCTTCCGACTCGGAGGAATTCCTGCACGAAGCTGAGTTTCGTCCCCGGCATCGCCGCTTCCAGACGGTTCAACGCCTCCTTGTGAATCAACTGCGTTGCCCCAACGCTGTTCGGGCACTCCGCGACGACGTAGTCGATGCCGCGAAAGAATGCGTACACCGCCGATTCATATTCGCTCAGCCGAAACAGCGGCTTGACCTTACGGACAAAGCGCTCGTGCGTCGATTCCAGCACCGGGCGCTGCTTACCGAGATGGCGCACCTGCCAGTGTAGCACGTTGCCCAGCAGCCGGGCGGCCTCGTCGTCGAGGTTGTGCCCGGTTGCAAGCACCGGAAAGCCATGTTCGAAAGCGAGACGGTCGAAGTAGTGGCGCTTGAGGGTGCCGCACGCGGCGCATGCCGGGCGGTGCGTGTTGGCCGTCACCGTTGGGACCGCCAGCCCGTCGTCCTCCAGACGCGCCGTGATCAAGCGCAACCCTCGGTTATCGGCAAAGGCCTCCGTTTTCTGCGTTGAGATGTGCGAATAGGATCCAATCCCAAGCGCCAGGTGCATGCCTGTGGTGCGATAGCCAAGGTCGTTCAGGGCATCCCAGAGGGCGAGACTGTCCTTACCTCCGGAAACGGCCACCAGCACTTCCTCGTCGCGAGTGAACATCTTCTCCTTTTCGACGGCGCGCTGAACCTGCCGTTGGAAACAAAAGATGAAACAGCCGCGGCAGAAGGCGGAGTTGCCGTGCCGGATCTGCACTTCGGCCTTGGACTGGCAGCGTTTACACTTCATTTGGCTGCCCTGCGTTTACCCACCAGAGATGACGTTCCGAATCTCTATCGCGTCGTCCGCCTCGATGAACTCCCTGTCGCACACTAGCTCATTGCCGCGGATGACCATGACGGTTCCAGGCAGAAACCCCAAATCCCGCAAAATGTCCGCGACGCGACGGCGTCCGTCCAGCTCAATCTGCTTGTGCTGGGGCAATAACGTGATTTGCATGTGAAGGGAGCGACAATAAGAAAAGCCAGGTTGAGAGTCAACGCAAGGACTGACGGGGGCAGTCGGATGCGTTCACAGCACCCCCAACAATCCCGTCAGAATCCGATAGGTAAGGCCCCAGATGGTGTGTCCCTGATACAGAAAAGCATTCTGTTCCATTTCCTGACCGCCGAGGCTAAACCGGATGCTCCCTTGGGCCTCGCGGTCTCGCAGGAACGACAGTGGGACCCAGAGCGCACGGTCGACTTCGTCATGATTCAGGACCAATTGCACCGGATCGCTCACCGCGAACACGAAGGGAGTGATGACCAACTCGAGCGGCCGACCCCCGGCGAAGGCTGGCAACTCGTCCAGACGCCCGAGCAGTTGCCCCTGTCCGCGTAAATCGATGCCGACTTCTTCGTGGGTTTCGCGTGCTGCGGTCATGACTAAGTCGTCATCTGACGGATGCTGCCGCCCACCCGGCAGCGCCATATGCCCTGACCACGGGTCACCGGCACGCTGAGAGCGGCGGATGGCGACGAACTCAGCCCCACCGTCGCCTTCGCGCAACACTACAGCCACGGCAGCGCGCGAATAACCGTTGCCCGGCAATACAGAAGGCCGATGCGTCAGCAGGCACTCTTGGATCCAGTCGATCTTCATCGAGATGTCGGTCGCAAGGATCTTGCCGCCGCGTTCAGCCGGGGCTGTCCACGGAATGCCATACGCCAAGTCTGTCTAATCCAAGGCCTGAGGATCGGCACGGGCGATCAGGGTACGGAGGTCTTCACAGTGGAGGAGCTCCTCCCGGCACAACCCTTCGAAAAGCCCTGCCGTTTGCGGGAATGTTTCGGCGAACCGTATTGCCAGCTCCCGCAGACGCTGCGTCGAACGACGGTGAGCCTCGAGGTCCTGGAGGAGACGAGCCCAATGGTTCAACGCGCTGCGCGACGGTGACCCGGATGAGACAGACGGAACGTCGGCTCCTGCAGCCTCGAGTGCCTGACGCAGGCGCTCGAGTTGCTTCGCCTCGCCCGACGCCAGGAGCCTCAACGCGTCGGCGCTGTAACGTTGAGGGGCCAGTTCGGCGTGTCGCACCAGCTGTGCTGTGCACCTGGCGCAATCGATATATGACTGGATCAACGCGGCAATGGCCTCGCTTGCGGTACCGGCATTTCCACCAATGACCAAACGAGACAGCTTTTCCAGGACGCCCATAATACTGGCCAAACCGTAGTGCTCCCACCGATGTCTGTCAAGCGCCAGAGACCGGCGTAACGGCTGGTCATGGAAACCGCCGCGGCTGGATGCTGGCAAGGCTTCGAGACATCCCGTTGCCGGGGTTTCACTGCCGCCGGATTTTCGCTATACAGAAGCATTCAACAGGAGGCGAAATGGCGCGGATTACCGTCGAAGATTGCCTGGAGAAGGTGCCGAACCGATTTCAACTGGTACTGCTGGCAGCCCGGCGGGCGAAACAGTTGCTGAAAGGGGCGCGGCCGTTGGTGGATAGCGACAACAAAGAAGTGGTTGCGGCCCTGCGTGAAATCGCCGAGGGCAAGGTGACGATGAGGTACCCGGACGTGGAGGAGTCCTGAGTTTCCACGTCCTCACTGCGGAAATCCGTGTCAGCTCTGAGGCTCGCGACTCAGTATCCACGGCTGATAACTGCCGCTGAGGGCTGTTCCTCCCATGGCAGGGAAAGATCTGTACCGCGTACTGGGAGTCGAACGTAACGCCAGTGCCGAGGAAATCAAGAAAGCCTACCGCAAGCTTGCTCGTCGCCACCATCCCGACGTCAATCCCGGCAACAAAGAAGCCGAGGAACGTTTCAAAGAGATCGCACAAGCGCACGACATCCTGAGCGATCCCGAAAAACGGAAACTGTACGACGAATTCGGCCTGGACGGGGTTCAGACCGGTTTCGACCCGGCGCGCGCACGCGCACACAGCGAATGGAGCGCACGCCAGCAAGGGCCAGGTGCCGGTCCGTTTGGGGAAGGCGGATTTGGCCGATCTGGAGAGGGCGGCCGTTACGAGAACCTCGAAGATGTCTTCGGTGACCTCTTCGGACAGACCGCTCGGTCAGGACCGCAGCCTGGCCGCGATGCTGAGGCCTCCTTGAATATCGGTTTGCTTGATGCGGTGCGAGGAGTCTCCACACAGATCACCCTCGAACGAGGGGATGCCTGCGCCACCTGCCATGGCTCCGGTCATGACCCGTCATCCGAAACCGCCTGCCCCGAATGCCAAGGGCGCGGTCGTGTCCAGATCGGCCGCGGGCCGATTGCGTTCGGACGAACCTGCCCGCGCTGCCACGGTGCAGGTCGGGTCGGGATGCGGGCATGCTCCGCATGCAACGGACGGGGACAGACCTCGCACCAGGAGCGCCTCACCGTACATATTCCGGCAGGTGTGGACACTGGGTCGCGAGTCCGAGTCGCTGGCAAGGGCACACCCGGTAGCCGCGGTGGCCCGCCAGGGGATTTGTACATCATCGTCGGCGTCCGGCCACATCCGCTGCTCGAACGGCGTGGCTCGGACCTGTATCTCGACGTGCCGGTGACGGTTGGCGAGGCGGCCTTGGGTGGGGCGATCTCCGTGCCGACGCCGGATGGCGAGGTGCGTGTGAAAGTTCCTCCCGGCAGTCAAAGCGGCAAGCTGCTCCGTATCCGCGGCCACGGGGTGCCCGCCCTCAAGGGCGGAGCGCGCGGCGATCTCTACGTTCGCTTGATGGTCCAGGTGCCGGTCGACGGCAGCGAGGCAGTTCGAGAAGCCATTCGGACAGTGGAATCTGCATATGGTAAAGATCTGCGCAGTGGATTGCGCTTGTAAAGCGAAGCTGACGTCGTTGGCGTCGAGGTGACGTGTTGTGAGCCAGCACCGTTACTTGAAGGCCTGCGAGGTTGTGTCGGAGCTCCATGTCAGCATCGACTTCTTGCACGCCTTGGAGGCGGAGGATCTCATCCACCTCAAGCGCACTGCTGAGGGGGATCTGGTGATTTCCGCCGAGGATGTTGAGCGCGTGCGGCTGGTGCTGATGCTCACCGGCGAACTGGATGTGAATTTGCCCGGCGCCGAGGTGATCATCCACATGCGAGAGTCGATGCTGGCCATGCAGCGCCAATTCTCGGAAATTCTGGACGCATTGGTTGCGGAAATGCGGCGTCAGTTGGGGCGTTGAGCCGCCTGCACCAGCCGTGCAACTTGCTGGCACCGAGGAATGAGTTTACATTTTCACTGACGCCGGACCAAATGAGCGACGAACTCGACGAAAAGGATACGCCGGAACCTGCCGAGGATCTCCGGCTGGAGAATGAAGAGGACGCTGAGGAACGGCCGGAGAGGGGCGCGCTTGTCCGCTACGATCCCCTTCAACGCTACCTGTCCGAGATCCGCCGCTACGCCTTGCTGTCCCGCGAAGAAGAGCACCGCATTGCCGTCCAGTATCATGAAAACAAGGACATCGAGGCGGCGTACCGCCTGGTCACCGCAAACCTGCGGCTCGTGGTGATGATCGCGCGTGAGTATCAACACGCGGTTCGCACTTTGCTGGATCTGGTGCAGGAGGGGAACATCGGCTTGATGGAGGCGGTGAAAAAATTCGACCCCTATCGCGGTATCCGCTTCCCATCGTATGCCGTGTGGTGGATCCGCGCCTACATCATCCGGTACGTGATGAACAATTGGCGCATGGTCAAGATCGGCACCACGCAAGCGCAGCGGAAGCTCTTCTTCAATTTGCAGAAAGAAAAGGATCGCCTGGAAGCGGAAGGGTTCGTCGCCGGACCCAAGCTTTTGGCCCAACGCCTCGACGTCAAAGAGTCGGAAGTCGTGGAAATGGAGCAGCGGCTCTCCGCCCGCGATCTCTCGGTGGACACGCCGGTCGAAGCGGGGGAGAGCGCCACGATGCTCGACTTCCTGCCGAGCAAGGATGCCACGGTGGAGGATGAGGTCGCTTCCGCCGAGTCGCGCGAGCTGATTTCGCAGAAGGTCAGAGAATTCGGGGAGACGCTCACCGGCAAGGATCGCGTCATCTTCGAGGGGCGGCTGATGGCGGAGGAGCCCCTGACCTTGCAGGATATTGGCGACCGTTACGGCATCAGCCGTGAACGTGTGCGCCAGATCGAAGAACGGGTGAAGAAGAAGCTCAAGGCGTATCTCTTGGTTGAATGCAAGGACGTAGAGGACGCTGTCAACGATATCATCCGCTAGGCGACGCGCATCGCTGATCGCTGGCGCTGCCCTTGGCGAATCGCGCCACCAGCGGTTGCGGCAGTAGTATCGCAATTGTATAGTCTCGCCCGTCAAGAGGATCAAAAAAGCATGGCGCAAATACACGGTGGCCGGGTGGTGGCGAAAGCACTGAAGGCGGAAGATGTTCCCTACGTGTTTACGCTGTGCGGTGGGCACGTGATGCCGATCTACGACGGTTGTCTCGATGAAGGTATCCGGGTCGTTGACGTCCGCCACGAGCAGACGGCGGCCCATGCCGCCGATGGGTGGGCACGGGTGACGGGGCGACCGGGTGTGGCGGTGGTCACCGCCGGTCCGGGACTGACCGACGCGGTCACCGGTGTCGCCAGCGCGCAGCGCGCCAACATCCCCATGCTGATCTTCGGTGGACAAGGTCCGCGGCCCTTGGCCGACATGGGCTCGCTGCAGGACATGAACCACGTGGAGCTGATGCGGCCGATCACGAAATGGGCGGCCTCGGTGCCCGAAGGACGCCGTCTGGCCGAGTACGTCAGCACGGCCTTCCGTATCGCGACCACCAACGTGCCGGGACCCGTGTATCTGGAAATGCCCATCGACCAGCTGTTCAACGTTTACGACGAAGAACAGGTGGTCTTCCGTAGCCAGTATCGGACCGAAGCCGGCATCGCGGGCGATCCAGTCTACATCGAGCGCGCCTTTGAGTTGCTGCGTAAAGCGCAGCGGCCGATGGCCATCGTCGGCAGCCAGCTGCGCTGGTCAAAACGCCGCGAGGCCTATCCGGTGTTTGCCCAGACGTTCGGGATGCCCATCTACGTCAACGGCTTGGGGCGCGGATCGTTACCGCCCGACAATCCCTACTTCTTCTCCATGACCCGCAAGGAGGCGCTGAACCAAGCCGATGTGGTGATCATTTTTGGGACACCGCTGGATTTCCGCCTGGGGTACGGACGCGAATCCCACTTCAACCCGTCCGCCGCGATCATCCAAGTGGATCTCGACGGCGGTGAGATTGGGCGTAATCGGCCGATCGATGTGGGTATTGTTGGGGACACCGGCATCGTCATGCAGCAACTGACTGATCTGGCGACGTCGGAGGGCTTCAGCGCCGCGATGGTGAAACCGTGGCTCGATGCGATGCGCCAGCGCGAACGGCAGAAATGGGAGCGCATGCGCCCAGAAATGGAATCGGACGCGGTGCCGATCAACCCGCTGCGAGCGTGCAAGGAAATCGCCGACGCCGTGGGACGCGACGCGATCGTCATCGGCGACGGCGGCGATTTCGTGGCGACGGCGGCATCGGTCATGCGCATTTACGAGCAGGGGCACTGGCTCGACCCAGGCCCGCTCGGCACGCTCGGCGTGGGGCCGGGCTATGCCATGGCGGCGAAGCTGGCGAAACCCCAGAGCCCGGTTGTGATCGTGTACGGCGACGGCTCGTTCGGCCTGCACGGCCTCGAATTCGAGGCCATGGTGCGGCAGAAGATCAACGTGGTCGGCGTCGTTGGCAATGATGCGGGCTGGACGCAAATCCGACGCGGGCAAGTGCAGTTGTACGGCGAGGAACGCGCGGTGGCCACCGGACTCAGCTTCACGCGCTACGACCGCGTTGTGGAAGCGCTGGGAGGACATGGTGAATACGTCGAGCGTCCCGAGCAGATCCGTCCTGCCCTCGAGCGTGCGCTCGGTGCCGGCAAACCCGCCCTCGTGAACATCAAACTCGGCAGCAGTGAGTTCCGGAAAAATGCGGTGTCGATCTGATCCGATGGCCTGAGGTGCCGCTCTTGGCCAATGTATGCAAGACAAGACCGCAGCCATCATTGTAATCGGCAACGAGATCCTTTCGGGGAAAGTGGTGGACACCAACGCGGCCTTTCTCTGCCAGGAACTACGAACGCTGGGCGTGGCCCTGGGGCGTATTCTTGTCATTCCGGATGAACTGGACGCGATCGCCGAAGCCGTCCGCGCCTATCAACCGGCCTTCGATGTCGTGTTCACCTCGGGCGGCGTCGGACCGACGCATGATGACGTCACCATAGCCGGCGTCGCGCTCGGACTGAATCGCCGCGTCATTCTGCATCCCTGGCTCAAGGAGAAGATTCGCGAGTTCTTCGGCGACAAGATCAACGACGCCCGCCTCAAACTGGCGGAAGTGCCCGAGGGGGCCGAGCTGATCTTTGGCGGCGATCGGAACTTCCCCAGCCTTCAAGTGGAGAACATCTATGTTCTGCCCGGTATCCCGGAGCTGTTCCGGGAGAAATTTCTGGGCATGCGGTCTCGCTTTGCAGTCGATCCGTACTTCCTGCGCGTGGTATACATGCGCGTGGCCGAGAGCATGATTGCAGGCCACTTGAACGAGACGCTGGAGGCGTTTCCGCACGTGCAAATGGGCTCGTATCCGAAGTTGGGGGATCCGGAATACCTGGTGCGTGTGACCGTGGAGTCGAAGGACAGGGACTACGTTGACCGTGCGTTCGACCACCTGGTGGCGCAACTTCCGGCGGATCTGATTGTCCGCACGGAATGAGATGGAGGATGAAGGAGGGGAAATCATGTGGCGGAAAATAGTGTTGATCGGGCTCACCGTGTGCTTCCTGTCGCGTGGGGTCCTGGCGGAGACCAAGGATAACGGCGGCAACTACTGGGGGGACGCCGGATGGGGCGTGCTGGCCGTGGCGGTCAACGCCGTCTACATGCCGGTGAAAGTCGTGTACGCCGGGCTGGGCATGCTGACCGGAAGCTTGGCGTATGTGATGACCGTTGGGGATAGCGACACCGCACAAAAAGTGTGGAGTCCGTCTCTCGGCGGCAATTACGTGGTGACGCCGGCCATGTTGCATGGAGAGGAGCCGCTCTTGTTCAATGGGCGCAGCTACTCCAACGACTGAGCGCGCTCGCCGCGCTGGTGGAGGATGCGATGAATAAGAAGATTCTAGCGGCCGTTGCAGTGGTGCTCCTCGGCGTGGTGACCTTTGTCGTCTACATGGCCATCGGTGTGCGCCGCGAGGCGGCGAAGTGGGCGGGGCCGATGAAAGAAATCGTCGAGGAGAAAGTTGAGCACGAGGACGCGGTGACCCACACTCATTACGTGTCGCTCATCAATGCGCCTGTCGCCGCGGTGCAGCAGGCGATCTGGGACGTGGAAAACAGCCAGAACACCGTCGAGAACATCAAGCTCTCGAAGCTCCTGGACAGCAAGGACAACACCAAGTTGGTGGAAATCAACCTGCTGTCACTCAACCTGCCGCTGCAGAACTTTACCATGCGATGGACCCTGTTTGCCGACGAACATCGGATTACCTTCAAGACGGTAAAATCCCAGGCGCAGGACATCGAGGGAGAGTACAAGTTGGAGGCGTCGCCGGATGGTGCCAGGACACGGCTCGTCTACACCTCCGTTTCGACGGACAAGATCGCGGTGCCGTTTCCTCAATCCGTGCTTGAGAGCGCCAACCGCGAGACCTACGTGAACACCATCCGCGGCATCGAGAAATCGATCAAAGCCGGCGCCAAGGCAGGTTGAACCGCTTGCCGCCGCGTGCGCCTCAGCCGCGGGTGCATAGCGCCGAGTTCCTCGCCGGCGCCGCTGATGGCGGGCGCCTGCCGCAGTTGCGCTATCCCGAGATCGCCTTTGCCGGGCGGTCGAACGTCGGCAAATCGTCGTTGCTCAATCGGCTCGTCGGGAGCCACAGCCTGGCCCGGGTGAGCAAGACCCCTGGCCGCACCCAGCAGATCAACTTTTTCCTCATCGACGAGCGGCTGGTCTTCGTCGATCTGCCCGGGTACGGCTTCGCGCGGGTTCCGTTGAGCGTCAAAGAGCAGTGGAAGCAACTCGTAGAGAGCTACCTGAGCCAGCGCGCCAACCTGTGCGCGGTCGTCATCATCCTGGACCTGCGCCGTGGGATCGAGGCCGACGATCGGCGGCTGATTGAATACCTCCACGCGCATGAGATCCCTGCGATCCTGGTGGCGACCAAGGCCGACAAGCTCGCGTACGGCGAGCGCCTGCGCCGAGCTCACGGGCTCGAAGCGGAGCGCTTGCCAGGCGTGGTGGCCATGGTCCTCTGCTCCGCGCGCACCGGCGACGGCATGCCGCAAGTGTGGCAAGCGATCGAGCCGTTGGTGCATCGGTTTCAACCGCGGAATCTGTAGCGTTTGCTGGATCGAACACTCGCGTGCGTGCGGCGACGACAACACCTGAGTTGTTCTGCCACGGAGGCTCGTGCTAGAGACACGACATGACCACGTTCTGGATTGGCACCTCGGGTTACAACTATAAGGGATGGAAGGGGCCATTTTATCCCGCCGAGATCGCCGAGCCGGAGATGCTCAGATACTACGCGCAGCGGTTTTCCACGGTCGAACTGAACTACACGTTCTATCGCATGGCGAACGTGCGCACGCTGCAAGGATGGGCCAAAGAGACGCCGGAGGTGTTTCACTTCACGCTCAAGGCCCCACGCCGAATCACCCATGACCTGCAGTTACGGGATGCCGCCGACCCGCTCACCTACTTTTGCGAGACCGCCCAGGCTTTGAAGCAACGCCTGGGAGCGTTTCTCTTCCAGTTGCCGCCGTTCCTGAAACGGGACCTGTCGCGGCTGGAGGACTTTCTCCACCAGATGCCACCGGGATTCCGTCCGGCCTTCGAGTTTCGTCATCCCAGCTGGTTTGCCGATGATGTTTACGAGTGCCTGCGCCGCTTCGACGCGGCGCTGTGCATCGCGGAGCACGAGGATCGCAGCGCCCCATTCGAGCCGACGGCCAACTTCGGCTACTTCCGATTGCGCCGGCCAGACTATTCCGACGCCGACCTGGCGGCATGGGCGCAGCGGCTCGAGGATGCCGCGGCGCGGTGGACCGACGTCTTCGTCTATTTCAAGCATGAGGAAGCGGGGAAGGGTCCCCTGTATGCGGCCAAGCTGTCTGAGTTGCTGCACAGGTCAGCTGTGCCCGTTGCGGCGGAGAACCAGCCGTAACTGCCCGTTAAAAGAATCTGAGCACCGTTCGGCAGGCTGCCCATGAGCCTGAAGCTGCCCTGGCGAATGAATTCGCGGCAACGAAAGGCACCAAGTCGCCCTGCGGCGACTCCCGTCCCATCCCCGTCCGCATGCGGGGCGGGGGAGCCCACGCAGGTGGGCTTGGTGCTCTTGTTGCCCGCGGTTTCAACCGCTGGGTGGGGAGATGCGGCGGTTCATTGGGAGCCTGTCGAAGCACGGGGCTGGGTTTTTCCACGGGTCGCTCATAGGGCATCCGAAGTCAGCGACGTTGGCTGTGGAGCAGCCATGGCGCGTGTGGTCCGCGTAGGCGGACTCTGCTGTCTCCTGCTGGGCTTCCTGCTGCAGGCGTGTACGCCGCCGGTCAGACAATACGGGCTCACGCAGCAGAAGCTGACGTGCGACCAAGCCAACTCGTACTCGTACCGCACGCTGCAGGGGATGGGCTTTGCCATCACTGCGCTCGAGCCTGCCCAGGTCGGCCGGCCCGGTAAAATACAGGGGTGGCGGGATGAACGTGGCGACACGCAGAGTGTGACCGTGGCCATCACCTGCGACGCCGGCACCACCGACATTGATGCGAGCGAAGACAATCGCTTTCTCGGGCAGGTGGATTTCAAACGCGCCTTTTTTCTCGCCTTTACCGGCATGGCCGTGCAAAGTGTCGTGATCGAAACGGCCGCACGTGAAGAGGCGCAGCGCCCGCTGGAGCGGAAAACACAGAAGGGCCTGCGGGTGCTCATGGAGCCCGTCGCCGGCCTGGGCGCGAAGGTCGACTTCGATATCGATCTGGCCGCGGGCAAAATCCTGCCCGTGCGCGTCACCATCAACAACGCCACAGCGCGGACGTACGCCCTGGATCCCGCGGATATCGTGCTGATCCGGCAAGACGGCACGCGTGTCCAGACGCTGCCTGTCGATG
>DASVHW010000281.1 GCA_036382395.1 Candidatus Binatia bacterium
TTTGTGGCGCTCCACCACGGTCAGGCGGCGGCCGATGCCAGCTATCCCGACACCGGTTCCGATTTCGATTTCGGCAGGCTGCATGGCCGGGCGGCGTTCACTGACACCCATCCAGCCGTGATGCAGGGGCGCATCGCAGCCCTGCAATGGAAAGCCCTTCCCGGCACCAGCGTGCACCGCCATGACAAGCTCAGCATCCGTATGCTTTCCTTCATCGAGAACCGCATCTTGGGCTTTCGCGTGGGAGAGCACCGCAACTACATCCTGCTGCCAGGGTGAGCGGTAGGCTGGCGCGCGCTGGCAAGCTGCCACGCCAGGGAATCACACCCGGCGACCCGCGCGCCACCGCAAGCGCAGCAGCTCGCCGTGACAGATCATCTGCCCGCGCGCGCGCATGCGCTGCCGTGAATTCCTCAAAAAGCTCCACCAGCTAAAGACGACCGTCGCACCAACAAGGTGCGCCAGACTCCTGGTCCAGCTACCGTCGGGGTTCATGGCAAAGCGGCTGCGCGCATCGCGCAGGTGCAGATGGCGAAAGTACTCGAAGGTGAGCCGGTCGGGCTCGACGGCGTGATAGACGACGGCGTTCGGCATGTAGCCGATGTGCAGCCCGGCCGCCAAAATGCGGTTCGCCAGATCACCATCCTCGTGTAAGCCGCTGGCGCCCGGCCCCAGCCGCTCATTGAAGAGGCCGACGCAATCGAACACGGCGTGCCGCACCGCCATGTTGGCGCCATACAGGTGGCGATCGTGGTGGACCGCGTCGCCGCTGTCGAACAGTGGAATTGTGCGGTAATAGGCGACCCGCGCCCGCACGTCCGGGTCCGTCATATCCGGCGGCAGCAGCACCCGGCCCATCGCCGCGCTGTAGTGCGGGTGGGCGGAAAAGAACGCGAGGATCTCCCGCAACCAATCGGGTCGTATCTCCACGTCATCGTCCGTAAACGCCACGAGGGGCGCACGCGCGAGCTCCAAGCCCCGGTTCAACGCGTGCGCTTTCCCTGGCTCGGGAACGAAGATCCGGGCTCGGCCCGGCGCACGCTTCACCCACTCATCAGCTACTGCCGCTGTGTTGTCGGCCGATCCGTTGTCGACGATGATGATCTCCGTACCGTCCCCGGCCGCAACCAACGCCCGGTCTAAGCTCCGCAGCATCCGTGCGAGCAGCGCCGATCGGTTGCGAGTCGCGATGATCACCGAGGCCGCGAGGCCCATGTTGCTTCCCATTCGGGCGCCGACCTATGGCGAACGGCTACCGCCTGCCGCCCGCCGTTCTCGGCTGCGCTGCCGACCCCACCAAATGAGATCCGCGTGGCGGACCACCCGGCCCCACGCTCGCGTACGCCGGCTCGATGCACCGAGAAGACTCCACCACGCCAATCCGACGGCAGATTCCAATAGCCGGCGGACGTTGCGCCAGGACGACGCCTTCGGGTCCATTTCAAAGCCACTGCGGCCCAGGCGGAGCTGAAAGTCGCGGTAGTACTGGTCCGTGAGGCGGGCAGGATCCACCTCATGATACACGACGGCGTCACGCATGTAGCCGATACGCATTCCGGCGTTGCGGATCCGCCGTGCCAAGTCGATGTCGTCGTGCAAGCCAGCGGCGCCCGGCCCGAGATCCTCATTGAAGAGCCCGACCCGGTCGAAAACCAGTCGGCGCACCACCATATTGCAGCCGTACATGTCGCTCACGTCACATACCGCCTCACCCATATCAAATAGCGGCACCACGCCGCGGTAGCGGGCCACGCGTGCCAACACTGCCGGGTCGGTTACTTCGGGTGGGACCACGACGCGGCCCATAGCCGCGTCATAGTGGGGGCGTTCAGCAAAGAAGGCCACCAGGGACGTGATCCAATTTCGCGTGACCTCCACATCGTCATCGGTAAAGGCCAGAAGTGGAGCCTGCGCCAGCCGCAGAGCACGATTCAGCGCACGCGACTTTCCGGGCTGTTCAACAAACAGGCGGACGCGCCCTGGTCCCGCTGCACTCCACTGTTCCAGCAGTCCCGCGGTACCGTCCGTGGAACCGTTGTCGGCGACCATCACTTCGACCTGGACTTGAGCTGCCCGCCTCGCGAGCTCCAGGCTTTCCAGAAGACGCGGCAATCGCCGGGCGCGGTTTCGCGTGGCGATCAGAATCGAGACGGCCGGATCGTCGGTAACCACACGCTACTCGCCTCAGCCCGCGCGCTTTGCAGCGCACCGTTTGCGACCATTGGCGGATTTGCTATCTTGCGGCACGGCTATAGAAATATCGAATTCAAGGCTGGCGTCAAGGCTCAAGAGACGCGCGCAACGATTCCTAACCCCCAGTGCGTATGGTCTATACTAGACCCGACATCGCGGCACGCACTGCCTACCAGCCGCAGTGGCCGGCAGAGGAATTCGTCGTCCCGCTGCTTCGTCGCCTCATCGAGGACGGTTTGGAGCGCTACGCCAGGCCCGCCCCGGCTGCGGCGCGCGCCCTCGACGTGGGCTGCGGTGGCCAACCGTTCCGGCAAGCCCTCGGTACGATCGGCTACCGCTACACCCGGCTTTGATGCGCGTCAGAATCCGGCCGGAACCGTGGACGTGGTGGGCGCCATCGATGAGCCGCTGTCGCCAGAGTTGAAGAGCCGTGCTCCCTTCCACTTCATTCTCTGCACCGAGATTCTCGAGCACGTCGCACGCTGGGACGTTGCGTTCGCAAATCTGGCGCAGCTCTTGGCCTCCGGCGGAAGGCTGCTCGTCACGTGCCCGCACTTCTATCCGCCCCATGAGGAGCCGTATGACTTCTGGCGCCCCACTCATAATGCGCTCGAGTGGCATGCGGAGGAAGTTGGACTCAAAGTGTTGGAAGTGCGCCGCGCCGGCGATGCGTGGGATATTTTAGGCACCATGTTGGCGGTCACCCATTTTAGGGCCGCGCGAGGCAAAGTGTTGGATCACATCGCGGCGGCGATCTCCCAAGCTGTGCGTCGAGGCGTAGCCGCAGCCCTGCGGAGCCCCTCGTTGCGGCGGCGAATGCGCATCAGAGGTCCCATGTATCTCGCGTTGTTCGCCGTGTTCGAGAAGCAGCCACCATGACCATTGCCTTCTTCTCGGGCCATGGCCGGATTTGCCTGGGGTGGGAGCGAGGAGCTGTGGGCGGCCGCAGCCCGAGAAGCCTTAGCCGTTGGTCATCGGGTGGTCGCCTTGGTGCCGCGCTGGCGACCACGCGCTCCAGGCATCGAGCGACTGATGGATGCCGGCGCCACCGTCTTCGAGCGGCACCGGTTCCATTCCAAGAAGCTACGACGATTGGTCGATCGCCTGACGTTGCGCTACTGGTCGCTCTCTCGTCACCAGCCGGAGCTCTTGTGCATCAGCGAGGGTGCTGCGTACGACTTCCTGAGCGGTGAGCACGGCATGGCACTTCAGCAACTCACGCGGGGACACCGTATCCCGTATGTGGTGGTCTGCCAGTACAACGATGAGATGCTGCTGACGAACCAAGGCTTGCGCAACCGCGCCCTGGCCTTTTACGGGGGTGCCGCCCGTGTCGTCTTTGTGGCTCACCACAATCGTCGCCTGGCCGAACGGCAGCTCGCCTGTCGGTTGCCGAACGCCGTAGTCGTTCAGAATCCGCTGATTCTGGCAAACACGACGCCCGTCCCTTGGCGCACGCGTTCCGAAACCGTACGTTTCTGCAGTGTGGCGCGCCTGCATACTCGGCATAAGGGACAAGACGTGCTCTTGGAAGCGTTCAGCGCATCGGTCTGGAGGCAAAGGCCTTGGGAGCTACGGCTCTACGGAGCGGGACCGGACGACGACTACTTGCACAGGCTGGCGCAGATGTTCGACATTGCCGACCGGGTGAAATTCATGGGACACGTACCGGACGTCGGAACATTGTGGGCGGAAAACGATATCTTGGTTCTATCATCGTACGGCGAAGGGACTCCGCTCGCGCTCATGGAGGCCATGCTGTGCGGCCGTCCAGCGGTGGTCACCGACGTCGGCGGCAACACGGATTGGGTCGAGGAGAGCGCAACCGGATTTGTCGCCCCAGCAGCGACGCGTCACTCACTGGGGGCGGCCCTCGAGCGAGCCTGGGCTGCACGTGATCAATGGGTGCAGATGGGGCAGCAAGCGCATGAGGTAGCGCTCGCAAGACACGATCCGAACGCCGGCCGCACATTGCTTGGGATTCTAGAGGTTGCGGCTCGAACAGGCCGTTCAGGGCAATAGGTAGGACTGTTTCAAAACCGCGCTGCCCTTACCAACCTTCAGTGAGCGATTGACGCCGGCTGCGCGCCCGATGCCACCTTGCTGTCCAGATGTTGGAGGCAGCGGCTCACCTCCGCCTCCACTTGCTCCACGGTCACCGCAGCGGGTGAGTCGAGGGGCTGCGCACCGGAAAGGGGCGGAACTGCGACTTGGCCGGTTCCCTCAGCGCAGTCGGCCCAGAAACGCTCGTCACCCGGCTTGATGATCGCCACCGTGGGACAGCCGACGGCGGTGGCCACGTGTTTCGGGCCGCCGTCGTTGCCAATCCACAAATGGCAGCGTTCGTAGATGGCACCAATCCCCTGAACGCTCGTGCTCCCGTAGTTTCACAGTGCCGGTCGTTCGCGCATGCGTCCGACTGCCGCCTGGAGCTGGTGCTACCCGCCGGTTGTGCGCCCTCCGATGTGGCAGGACCGACTTCGCCGTTCTTGCGATGCCGATCCGCACGCAGCTTGTGAACAGGCGCTGGCGGAATTGCAGAGCAGCTTCAAGCCCAAGGTCGCCCACTGTCGCAGCATGAGCGGCTTGCCGATCAATTTGACGTTCCCGATTGCCCTCGTATATACAGCTGCCGGTATAGAGCTGGCAGCGACCGCACGAGTCCTCGTTGATGATGTTCAGCCTTGGTGCGAGCAAGATCGCGAGCGTGAGACGGTTCGCCGACGCGGTCGGCGCGGCCAGTCGTTGGCTGGCCAGCGTGCAGGGACGCCGCTGGCTGCTGCGGGGGCTGCTCGCCTATGCCGTCGTCGGTTTCTGCGTGTGGATACGGCGCCCCGGAGACTTTGAGGGCTACCTGATCGCCGGCAATCTCGTGTTGTCCGGTCGCCACATCTATCTCGATGCGCCCGCCGGCGTGAACACGTGGCCACCGTTCTTCAGCCTGTTGTCCGTGCCGCTGGCGTTGCTCGCCGCGCCGACGCCGTACCTGGCGCGCGGGTTCTGGCTGCTCCTGAACTTCGCGTGCCTCCTGCTCGTCCTGCGGATGATCGCGCGGCTGGTGTACGATCGGGAACTGAGCCTGCGTGCCGAGACGCCGGGCCTGTCGCTGGTCGCGCCCGAGTTGCTCGTCCCGCTGCTGCTCTGCGACCGCTACGTCAGCGGTAACTTCGACCATCTGCAGGCCAACATCGTGCTCTTCGCCCTGGCGCTCGGCGGCTTGTACCTGCAGGCCACGCGGCGCGAAGTGGTGGGCAGCATCGCACTCGGGTGCGCCGCTGCCGTCAAGGTCATGGCTGTCCTCTTCATTCCGTATTTCGTTTACCGCCGCCGCTGGCGGGCTGCGGCGTACACCGCTGCTGCCGCCGCTGCGTTCTCCCTCAGCCCCATCCTGATCTTTGGCTGGGAGCGCTTTTGGAACTACTTGGCCGCCTGGCGCGCGGCGCTTGCCGTCGGCTGGGGCGTGGGAAAAATGAACCAGTCGGTCTTTGCGATGTGGGACCGGTTCATCGGCCACGGTCTGCCGGCGTTCACCGGCAGCGGCATCAACGACATCCCGGCGTCGGGCAACCCGCTCGTCACGGTTGCGGTTGCCGGCACGGCGATCGTTGTCGGGGCACTGAGCCTGTGGGCCTGCCGCAATCAGAGCAGCGACCGATGGTCGGACCTGGCAGAATGGAGCATCGTGTCCATTGCCGGTACGCTGTTCGGTCCGGTGAGTTGGAAGGCTTACCTCGTCGTGTTGCTGCTGCCCATAACGCTGCTCTTTGCGGCGTGGCGCTCACCGGGCATTGACGCACGCACACGCCGAGCCCTCGGAACCGTGCTGCTGGCGTCCTTCTTCATGGGTGGGCTGACCTCTCCCGGATTCATTGGCAAGGCGCTGGCCGGCACGCTGGAGATGGCGGCGTTTCCGACGCTTTCCGGACTGCTGGTCCTCGGTGGTTGCCTCTTGCTACGGGCGCACCTCGGCGGCCAGGCCCGCACCAGGGGGGCTTGGCGCCCTTGACGGGTTGACCTCCGACAGGGCGTGAAACCGCCCAATCTGGCAGCATGTCGGGCCTGGGGCGGAATCCGCGCCGCGGTGTACCCGCGGCCGCTAGGCGGCGTGCAACCTTTACAATCACTGGACCCCATGTTAAGCAATCGGGCGAATACAAGATGGAGGAAAGATGGGGATTGCTCCCGAACGGACGAAGGAGCTGATTGGACAGTTCCAGCTTCACACATCGGACACGGGCTCTCCCGAGGTACAGATCGCGCTGCTCAGCTCGCGTATTGAGTACCTGACGGAACATTTCAAGGTCCACAAGAAAGACCACCATTCGCGTCGCGGCTTGCTCAAGCTGGTCGGACAGCGGCGGCGGTTGCTGGATTACTTGAAGGGTCGGGAGTTTGATCGCTACAAGCGCGTGATCGATCGGTTGGGCATCCGGAAGTAGCGCACTCGCCCGGCCTGTTTCCCTTAGCGTCTTTCCCTCCCATTTGAGGGCCAGTAGCCCCGAAGGCTGCACAGGTCCGGGAGGTCGTACATGTACCGGAAAGTTGAAATCGAGTTTCACGGACGCCCGCTGTCTATCGAGGTGGGGCGCATGGCGAAACAAGCGGACGGGGCCGCCTTGGTCTCCTACGGTGAGACCGTTGTCCTCGTCACCGCCGTGTCTGCCAAGACGGCGCGCGAAGGCCTGGATTTTTTCCCGCTGACCTGTGACTACCAGGAGCGCACGTTTGCGGCCGGGAAAATTCCGGGCGGGTTTTTCAAGCGCGAAGGGCGGCCCTCGGAAAAAGAGGTCCTGACCTCAAGGTTGATCGACCGGCCGATCCGGCCACTGTTCCCCAAGGGTTTCGTCTGCGAAACACAAGTCATTGCGACCGTCGTGTCGCACGACCGAGAGAACGATCCGGACATGGTCGCGCTCATCGGTGCTTCGGCAGCCCTGCAGGTGTCCGATATCCCCTTCCACGGACCCATCGCTGCTGTGCGGATGGGCCGGATTGACGGGCAGCTGGTCGTCAATCCGCTGCAGACACAGCTTGAGCAAACCGAGTTGAATCTCATCGTTGCCGGCAGCCGCGAAGGCCTCGTCATGGTCGAAGGCGGCGCCAAGATGCTGCCGGAAGACGTCATACTGGAGGCGCTGTTCACCGCGCACAAGGAACTGCAGGCCATTCTCGACATGCAGGACGAACTCCAGCGGGCACTCGGCAAGCCGAAGCGATCGATCGCCATCACCGCGTTCGATGAAGCCTTGTTTGGGCAGGTCGACGCCCAGCTCAAGCCACGCGTCGAAGCGGCTTTCCAACTCGGTGGCAAGCACGAACGTGCGGCGGCGGTACGGGAAGCTGAAAGAGAAGTGCTGGCTGGGTTGGCAGCGGCCTTCCCGGACCGCGCGCATGCGTTGCGGGAAATGTGCGAAGAGGTGAAGAGCCGCGTCATGCGGCGCGCCATTGTCGCCGAAGGACGCCGCGTCGATGGGCGTGGGCTGAAGGACATCCGGCCCATCACCTGTGAGGTGGGGCTGTTGCCCCGCACGCACGGCTCGGCATTGTTCACGCGGGGCGAAACCCAGGCACTCGCCGTGGCCACACTGGGCACCTCGTCGGACGAGCAGAAGATCGACGCGCTGGTCGGTGAGTACTACAAGAAGTTCATGTTGCACTACAACTTCCCGCCGTTCAGCGTCGGTGAGGTCAAGTTCCTGCGCAGCCCCGGCCGGCGGGAAATCGGCCACGGGGCCTTGGCGGAGCGCGCCCTGCTGGCGGTGCTGCCGGCGAAAGAAGAGTTCCCGTACACCATCCGGGTCGTCTCCGAGATCCTCGAATCGAACGGGTCGTCCTCGATGGCGACGGTGTGCGGCGGCACGCTCTCGCTCATGGATGCGGGCGTCCCCATCAAGGCGCCGGTGGCGGGCATCGCCATGGGACTGATCAAGGAAGATGATGCGATTCGCATCTTGTCCGACATCCTCGGCGACGAAGATCACCTCGGCGACATGGATTTCAAAGTTGCCGGCACCGCCGAGGGGATCACCGCGTTACAGATGGACATCAAGATCGGCCGGGTTACCCGGGACATCATGCGCGAGGCCTTGTATCAGGCCCGTGAGGGGCGCCTGCATATCCTCAAGGCCATGACCGCCACCCTGGCGGGGCCGCGCACGGATATCTCCGCCCATGCGCCGCGGATCGTCACGCTGAAGATCCGACCCGACAAGATCCGCGACGTCATCGGTCCGGGCGGCAAGGTCATCCGCAGCATCATCGAGGAGACCGGCGTCAAGATCGACGTCGAAGATGACGGCACCGTGTTGGTGGCCTCTGCCGACGGTGTGTCGATGCAGCGCGCGATCGATCTGATCAAAGCGATCACCGCCGAAGCCGAGGTCGGGAGGATTTACAAAGGCACGGTCAAGAAGATCGTGGACTTCGGGGCGTTCGTCGAAATCCTGCCTGGCACGGACGGATTGCTGCACATTTCGCAAATTGGCCCCGGCCGCGTCAATCGCGTCTCCGATGTGCTGAAGGAAGGCGACGAGATCATGGTCAAGGTCCTGGAAGTCGACAGACAGGGGAAAATCCGCCTCAGTCGGCGGGAAGCCATGCCGGCGGAGCCCACCGCATCCGGGCAATCATAGGAACCTCATGCCGACGGACCACGCACTCGTATCACGCTCATGCCTGGACAATGGTGTGCGCGTGATCACCGAAGGCATGCCCGGCGTCCCTTCAGTGACGGTGGGCGTCTGGGTGGAGAACGGGTCGCGTTACGAGCTGCGGGATCAAGCCGGCATCTCGCATTACTTGGAGCATCTCTTCTTCAAAGGCACGGAGCGCCGTACGGCGGCACAGATCGCCGAGGAGGTCGACGCGGTCGGTGGCATCATCAATGCCTTCACGGGCAAGGAGTACACCTGCTACTACGCCAAGGTGCTGGCGGAGCACCTCCCGGTCGCCCAGGACATCCTCGCCGATATTCTCCTGCACTCGCGTTTCGACCCGAACGAGATCGAGCGCGAGCGCTCGGTGGTGGTGCAGGAAATTTTGCAGGTCGAGGACACGCCGGACGACTACGTGCACGAACTGTTCAACCTGAAGTTCTGGCCCGAGCATCCGCTCAGCTTTCCGGTCTGTGGCCGAGTCGAGACCGTCCGGACGTTCGGCCAGCGCGACTTTCTTGATTTTATCGCGGCGCGCTACAGGCCCGACCGCCTGATCATCGCCGCGGCAGGGAACCTCGCGCACGATCGCTTGGTCGAGTGGGCGACGGAACAGTTTGGCGGCCTGCAAGGACATGCGGAACGCACGGATGGCCACCCACCGGTCGCCAGCCGGAGCGTTTGCTATGTCGAAAAGGCACTCGAGCAAGTGCATCTCTGCTTGGGAACTCCCGGTATCCCGCAGTCTGCGGAGCAGCGCTACGCCGCCTACCTGCTCAACACCGCGCTCGGCGGCGGTATGAGCTCGCGGCTGTTTCAGGAGGTGCGCGAAAAACGCGGCCGGGCGTACTCGGTGTATTCGTTCCTCTCCTCTTATCTCGACGCCGGTTATGTCGGCATCTACGTCGGCACCAGCGCCGAATGGGTCGAAGAGGTCGTGGGCATCATCCTGACCGAGTTGAATGCGCTGAAGAAGGAGGGGTTGCGCGCCGACGAGCTGACCCGCGTGAAGAATCAGCTCAAGGGCAATCTCCTCCTCGGCTTGGAGACCAGTGACAACCGCATGAGCCGCATCGCGAAGAATGAGATCTATTTCGGCATCGACATCCCGCCGGCGGAGGTCGCGGCCCGCATCGACGCCACCACCAACGACGAAATCGTGCAGCTTGCCGGGCAGCTTTTGCGCCCTGAGACTATGGCCATCACCATGTTGGGCGACATGAAGGGCAGAACGGTCGGCGAAGACCTGCTGAACGCCGCCTAGGCGGCGTGTCGGGGCACACCCGGCCGCGCCTTTGAGAGGCTGCGCCCAGCGTCCCTTCGGCGGTGCCGCTCCCCGCCCGCACTCCAGAGGCTTCCGGCGGACGTGTTGGGTCGCCCTTCGACGTCGCTCAGGACATGCTTCGGACGGCTACGAACGAAACTCGACTCAAATGCGACAGGTTCGGAGCACCAGGCAGCGCTAGTCAGAAATGGGAGGGGCCAAGGCATGCAGTCGGTGATCATCCCGGTCCAGCGCCTGCGTTTGGGCCCGGACGCGATTCCCCTCCCCCGCTACATGACGGCGGGGGCGGCCGGCATGGATTTGATGGCGGATGTGGCCAACCCAGTCGAGCTGGCACCGGGGGCACGAGCACTGATTCCCACCGGCATTGCCGTAGAGATTCCGGCTGGCTTCGAAGCGCAGGTCCGGCCGCGCAGCGGCCTGGCGTTGCGGCAAGGGGTGACCCTGCTCAATTCCCCGGGGACGATCGATTCCGACTACCGCGGTGAAATCATGGTGTTGCTGATCAATCTTGGCACTCAGCCGTATACGGTTCGACGATCCGAGCGCATCGCCCAGATGATCGTGGCGCCGGTGGTGCGTGCCGAGCTGCGCGAAGCCCACGGTCTCGCTGTCAGTGTCCGCGGACCCGGCGGCTTTGGCCATACTGACGCGGAATGACCCGTGACCTACACGACCGCATCGGCTAGGATGCGGGCCGCACGAGAGATGTTTCGCCAAGGGACTCCCCAATGATCGACCGTTACACACGCCCGCAAATGGCCGCTGTCTGGGCGGAAGAAGAGAAGCTGCGGATCTGGCTCGAGGTGGAGCTGCTGGCCAACGAAGCGCTGGCCGAACGCGGCGAGATTCCGTCCGACGTGCCGGCGCGGCTGCGGGCCCAGGCGAGCGTCAACGTCGAGCGCATGCGCGCCATCGAGCGAGAGGTGGGACACGATGTCATTGCCTTCGTCTCCTCGGTGGCGGAAGCCTGCGGCCCCGAAGGCCGCTACCTGCATCTGGGCCTGACGTCGTCAGACGTGCTCGACACGTCCTTCGCGGTGCAACTGGTCCGCGCCGCCGATCTGTTGATCCAGGGAGCGGTCGATCTGGCCGACACGATTCGGCGCCAAGCGCAGCGGTACCGGGGGACGGTGATGGTCGGGCGGACGCACGGGATCCATGCCGAACCAATCACTCTCGGGTTGAAGCTGGCGAGCTGGTACACCGAGATGCAACGCAACATCGGCCGGCTCGAAGCGGCGCGCGCCATGATCCGCTTTGGAAAGATATCCGGTGCCGTCGGCACCTTTGCCCACCTGGCGCCCGAGGTCGAGGCCTATGTCTGCCATCGGCTCGGCTTGCAGCCCGAACCGGTCGCCACGCAGGTCGTGCCGCGCGACCGCCACGCGCAGTTTTTCGCGACCCTGGCCATCGTTGCGGGATCGCTGGAACGGTTCGCCACCGAGATCCGCCATCTGCAGCGCAGCGAGGTGCGCGAGGCGGAAGAACCGTTTGCCGGTGGTCAAAAGGGTTCCTCGGCCATGCCCCACAAGCGCAACCCCGTGTTGTCGGAGAACGTGACGGGTCTAGCCCGCCTGCTGCGCGCCTACGCCGGTGCCGCACTGGAAGACATCGCCCTTTGGCATGAACGGGATATCAGCCACTCGTCGGTAGAGCGTGTCATCGCCCCGGATGCTACAATTGCTTTGGATTTCATGCTGCATCGGATGACCGGAGTCGTGCGTGGCCTCGTGGTGCACGCGGAGGCGATGAGTGCGAACCTCGAGCGCTTCCGCGGCGCCGTGTTCTCGGAAGCCGTGCTCCTGGCCTTGGTCCGCAAGGGCGTGGCCCGCGACCAGGCCTACCGCTGGGTGCAGCACGCCGGCTTGCAGGCGGTCGATGGGGCGGACTTTCGTGCCGAAGTGGCGCGCAACGCCGATATCGCACGATATCTGTCGGCCGACGAGTTGGCGCAGCTCTTCGACCTTCGCCACCAGTTGCGCTATGAAGAGGAACTGTTCCAGCGCGCCTTCGGAGGGGATGAATGGAAAAAAGAGAGCTGATCTATGAAGGGAAGGCGAAGCGCGTCTACACCACGGACCATCCCGACTTCGTCATCCAATATTTCAAGGACGACGCCACGGCGTTCAACGCCAAGAAACGCGGCACGATTGTTTCCAAAGGCATCTTGAACAATCAGATGAGCGAAATCTTCTTCCGGCTGCTGGCCTCCGAGGGGATACCGACACATTTCGTCGAACGGTTGAACGAGCGTGAGATGCTGGTGAAGCGGCTGGACATCATTCCGGTCGAGACGGTCGTTCGCAACATCATCGCCGGCAGCCTGGCGAAGCGCCTGGGTTTGGAAGAAGGCAAACCGCTGTCAGCGCCGATCGTCGAGTACTACTACAAGAACGACGCGCTCGAGGATCCCATGATCAACCAGTGGCACGTCACCGTGCTCGGCATGGCGACCGAAGCGGAGCTGCGCACGCTGACGGACTTGGCGCTCAAGACCAACGCGGTGCTGCGCCCATTTCTGGAAAGTCGGGGCATCCTCTTGGTGGACATGAAGTTGGAGTTCGGTCGCCATCACGGCCAGATCCTTCTCGGCGACGAGATTTGTCCCGACACCTGCCGGTTCTGGGATGTGGCGACGCGCGAGAAGCTCGACAAAGACCGTTTCCGCCAAGACCTGGGTGGCGTCGAAGAAGCCTACCACGAGGTCCACCGGCGCATCTGCGCCGCGGCGTGAGGCTGCATGCGCGTCCGGGTCTTCATCACACCGAAGAAAGGGGTGCTCGATCCGCAAGGCAAGGCGATCGAGCACTCGCTGCATGCCCTTGGTTTCGGCGAGGCCCACGAGGTGCACCTCGGCAAGTACGTGGAGCTCTCGCTCGACGGCGACGACCGCGAGCAGGCGCGCCGGCGCGTCGACGACATGTGCCGCAAGCTGCTTGCCAACGCCGTCATCGAAGAGTACCGGTTCGAACTTGAGGAGTAGGCTGCGCATGCGCTGGGGAGTGGTCACTTTTCCCGGGTCGAACGACGACCACGATACCCTCTACGCCTTGGACCACGTCCTGGGCGAGGAGGTGGTCTCGCTGTGGCACAAGGAGCCCGATTTGAAGCAGGTCGACTGCGTCGTCCTGCCCGGCGGATTCTCTTACGGCGACTACCTGCGTTGCGGCGCCCTGGCGCGCTTCTCTCCGGTGATGGAGGCCGTCATCGGCTTTGCCCAAGCGGGGGGACTGGTGCTCGGCATCTGTAACGGTTTTCAGGTGCTGTGCGAAGCCGGGCTGCTGCCCGGCGCCCTGGTGCGCAACCGCAGCTTGCGCTTCATCTGCCAACCCGTGCACCTGCGCCTGGAAGAGACCGAGACCCCGTTCACCTGCCGCTGCACGCCAGGCGAGGTTCTCACCATCCCCATCAAACACGGCGAGGGCTGTTACGTCGCCGACGCCGACACCCTCGATCAGCTGGAGCAGAATCATCAGATCGTCTTCCGCTACGTTGACGCCAGTGGCCGGGCCACACCGGAGGCCAACCCGAACGGTTCGTTGAACAATATCGCGGGCATCGTCAACCAGCGGCGCAACGTGCTGGGCCTGATGCCACATCCCGAGCACGCGGCCGAAAAGAGTCTCGGCGGAGATGACGGCTTGAAGCTCTTTCATTCGCTGCTGGCGGCGTACACCGAACGTGAGCACCGCGGCGCCGCCTCGGTCGCCCCCGGGCACTGAAGGTACGGTCCTACGTCATGGCACACAGTACCGCCGCGGTGACCGAAGTCGAGGCCGCACAACACGGGCTCTCGGCGGAAGAGTATGTGCGCATCTGCGGCGCCTTGGGCCGCGCCCCCAATTTCGTCGAGTTGGGGGTCCTCTCCGTCATGTGGTCCGAACACTGCAGCTACAAGAGTTCGCGCCGGCTGCTGAAGAACTTGCCGACGCAGGGACCGCGTGTCGTGCAAGGGCCGGGCGAGAACGCCGGCGCCATCGACATTGGCGGTGGCCTGGCCGTGGTGTTCAAGATGGAGAGCCACAACCACCCCTCGTTTGTGGAACCATACCAAGGTGCGGCCACCGGCGTGGGCGGCATTCTCCGAGACGTCTTCACCATGGGCGCGCGGCCGATCGCCAACCTCAATTCCTTGCGCTTCGGCAGCTTCGAGCACCCGCGCACTCGCTATCTGGTCAACGGCGTCGTCGCCGGCATCGGAGGCTACGGCAACTGTGTGGGCGTGCCCACGGTTGGCGGCGAGGTGTATTTCGATGCCGGTTACAACGACAACATCCTCGTCAATGCCTTCACCCTGGGCATCGCACGGACCGAGAAGATCTTTCTCGCCCGCGCCGCAGGCGTGGGCAACCCGGTGATCTACGTCGGATCGAAGACGGGACGAGACGGCATCCATGGGGCCAGCTTGTTGGCCTCCGCCGAATTCAGCGGTGGTGAGGACGAGAAGCGCCCGACCGTACAGGTGGGCGACCCGTTCACCGAAAAGCTCCTCATAGAGGCCTGCCTCGAGCTGATGGAGCAGGACGCCATCGTGGCCATCCAGGACATGGGCGCCGCGGGTCTGACGAGTTCGAGTGTCGAGATGGCTGCGCGGGGTGGGATGGGCATCCTCATCGATCTCGACCAGGTACCGCTGCGCGAGAATATGACCCCGTACGAGATCCTGCTGTCCGAATCGCAGGAGCGCATGCTCATTGTCGCGCGCGCCGGCCGCGAGGAGGTGGTCCGCCAAGTCTTCGCCAAGTGGGACCTGGACATGGCGGTGATCGGCAGGGTCACGGACGACGGGCTCTTGCGCGTGCTGTTCCAGGGGGAGCAAGTGGCGCAGCTCCCGATCGAGCTGCTCACCGACGCCGCCCCCGCCTACGTGCGTTCCACGGCACCGCCGCCGGATTTCGACGCGCGCCAGGAACTGAACCTCGACGGCATGGCGCTGCCGGGTGACTACAACAAGATTTTGCTGGCCCTGCTGGACTCGCCCAACATCGCTTCAAAAGCGTGGGTGTACCGCCAGTATGACTATCTGGTCCGCAGTAACACCGTGGTCGCGCCGGGTTCCGACGCGGCCGTCCTGCGCATCAAGGGAACCCGCAAGGCCGTCGCCCTGAGCGTCGATTGCAACAGCCGCTATTGCAGCCTCGACCCGTACGTCGGTGCCATGATCGCGGTCGTGGAAAGCGCGCGCAATGTGGTGTGCGCCGGCGCGGCGCCGCTGGGGATCACCGACTGCCTCAATTTCGGTAACCCGGAGAAGCCGGTGATCATGTGGCAGTTCGCCGAGAGCGTGCGCGGCATCCGCGACGCCTGCCTGGCCATCGGCGTGCCCGTCGTCAGCGGCAACGTCAGCTTCTACAATGAGACCGATGGGCGTGCCATTCCCCCGACGCCGACCATCGCCATGGTCGGATTGCTCGAGGATATGGATCGGCACATGACGCAATGGTTCAAGGCTGAGGGTGACTCCATTGTGCTCCTCGGCCGCACCCGCGAGGAACTCGGGGGCAGTGAGTACCTCATGTTGACCCAGGGGGCAGTACGGGGCGCGCCGCCTTGGATCGACTTGGCGGTGGAAAAGCAGGTGCAACATGTTTGCGCCGCCGCCATCGCGGAGGGGTTGGTGCGCTCGGCGCACGACGTCAGCGACGGCGGGCTGGCCGTGGCGCTGGCAGAGTGTTGCATTTCCGCCCCCGAGCATCTCAGAGGGGCGGTCATTGAACTCCAGGGGGACATCCGCCCTGATGCCCTGCTCTTTGGGGAGAGCCAGTCGCGCATCATCGTCTCGCTCCGGCGGCAGCAGCTCAGCCGTCTGCGCGAGTTGGCAGCTGCCGCCGATGTGCCACTGACCGTTCTGGGCGAAGTGCGCGGGCGGCGACTGGTGATCAGCCCGCTCATTGATCTCGAGCTGGGGGAGTTGTCGCAGATGTGGTTGGGTGCGCTACCACGGCGGATGAACGCCTCGGGATGAAGACGATGGAAAACCGGACGGCGCGCAGGGAAGTCGGTTCGGATGTCTGACCGCTTCCATGAGGAGTGCGGCATCGTCGGGGTCTTCGGCCATCCGGAAGCGGCCAACCTGGTCTATCTCAGCCTCTATGCCCTGCAGCACCGCGGTCAAGAGTCGGCCGGGATCGTCTCGTCCAAGGAGGGCATTCTCATCTCCCACCGCGGCCTGGGATTGGTCGCCGATGTCTTCAGCGAAGACATCATCCGGAAACTGGAGGGCACGGCCGCCATCGGGCACAACCGGTATTCCACGTCCGGGCAGACGCTGTTGAAGAACACCCAGCCCTTTGTGGTGGAGTACGCGGGCGGCGGCTTGGCCGTGGCGCACAACGGCAATCTGGTCAACGCCGTGGAGCTGCGCGAACGGCTGCAGGAGCGCGGCGCGATTTTTCAGTCGACTGTCGATACCGAAGTGCTGATCCATCTCATCGCGGCGTCGCAGGGCAAACGCACCGTCGACCGGATTGTCGACGCCTTGCTGGAGGTGCGCGGCGCATACTCGCTGGTATTCATGACGCCGGACGAACTCGTGGCGGTACGCGATCCGAACGGCTTTCGGCCGTTGGTGATTGGACGGATCAAAGACACGGTGGTCGTGGCGTCGGAAAGCTGCGCCCTCGATCTCATCGACGCCACCTACGAGCGCGAGGTCGAACCGGGGGAGGTGGTGCGGATCTCGGCGGCCGGCATGGAGAGCTTCCATCCGTTCCCGGCCTCGCCGCATACCCGGTGCATCTTCGAATACGTCTACTTCGCGCGCCCCGACAGCCGGGTGTACGACCGCAACGTGTACGAGGTCCGCAAGCAGTTCGGCCGCCAGCTGGCGAGCGAGCAGCCGGCGGAGGCCGACATCGTCATTCCCGTACCTGATTCCGGCATGCCCGCCGCGCTCGGTTTCGCGGAGCACGCCGGCTTGCCCTTCGAGATGGGACTGATCCGCAATCACTATGTCGGCCGGACCTTCATTGAACCGCAGGATGCCATCCGCCACTTCGGAGTGAAGGTGAAACTCAACGCCCAGGCCGAGGTGCTGCAGGGCAAACGGGTGGTCGTGGTGGACGATTCCATCGTGCGCGGCACCACCAGCCGCAAGATCGTGAACATGGTGCGCCATGCCGGCGCCCGTGAAGTCCACGTGCGCATCAGTTCCCCGCCCACGGTCGCATCCTGCTTTTACGGTGTGGACACGCCGACCCAAGCGGAGCTGATTGCCTCGTCCAACTCGGTCGAAGCGATCCGCGAGTTCATCACGGCCGACTCACTCGGCTTCTTGAGCGAGCGTGGCCTGTTCAGCTTCTTGCGGCCAGGGGAGCGCAACGGCTTCTGCGGCGCCTGCTTCACCGGCCGCTATCCTGTCCCGGTCACCGACCAGGGCCGCACCCACCAGTTGCGACTCTTCGAGGCCCGCGAGCGATAGTTCGGCTGCACGCACATGAAATGTCCCTTCTGCCATGACTTGGAGAATCGGGTCATCGATTCCCGACTGAGCAAGGACGGCGACGTCATCCGCCGCCGCCGTGCGTGTTTCCATTGCCAGCGGCGCTTCACGACCTACGAGCGCGTCGAGGAAATGCTGCCGATGGTTGTGAAGAAGGACGGGCGGCGGGAGCTCTTCGACCGCCAGAAGATCGTCAGCGGCCTGAAAAAGGCGTGTGAAAAACGGCCGGTCAGCACCGCGGCCATCGAGCAGACGGCGGATAGGATCGAACAGGCGCTGCAAGAACGCGGCGAGAAGGAAGTGCCGAGCTCCGTAATCGGCGAAGCGGTCATGCGGGAGCTGCACAAGCTGGACACGGTTGCCTACGTCCGCTTCGCCTCCGTCTACCGCTCGTTCAAGGACGTCGGGGAATTCATGCGCGAACTCGAGGAGCTGATCGCTGAACGCCGTGGCCCAGGCCGGCGCAAGCCCCGCCGATCGAGCAGCACGTGAACCCGGCGGGCCACAGCGATGACGCGCGGTTCATGCGCCTGGCCGTACGCCTTGGGCGCCGCGGCCTGGGGCGCACCAGCCCGAATCCGCCCGTGGGCGCGGTCGTCGTCGCCCACGGCGCGATCGTCGGGCGCGGATACCATCGCCAAGCCGGCCAGCCGCACGCTGAAATCGAAGCCCTGCGGGTCGCTGGCCGAAGGGCACGCGGCGCCACGCTGTACGTCACGCTCGAACCGTGCGCGCATCACGGCCGGACACCCCCGTGCACCGAGGCCATCATTGCGGCCGGCATACGCCGCGTCGTTTGCGGTACCCGAGACCCCAATCCATCGGTCCCCGGAAACGGCATGGGGCGACTGCGCCGGGCCGGCATCGAGGTCAACGGCGGCATCGAGCAAGCCGGCTGTGACGAACTGATCGCAGCGTTCCGCAAACACGTGACCACCGGCCGGCCCTGGGTGACGCTAAAACTTGCCGCCTCGCTCGACGGCCGCATTGCGACGGCCGGCGGTGAATCGCGCTGGATCACCGGCGAGGACAGCCGGCGCTTCGTCCACCGTCTCCGCGCCGAACACGATGCCGTATTGGTCGGCGCCGAGACCGTCAGAGGCGACGATCCCGAGCTCACCTGTCGCCTGCCCGGCGGCCGCAACCCGCTGCGCGTCATCCTTGACGGGCGGCTGCGCCTACCGCTGCGCGCCCGGGTGCTGACAAACACCAAGGCAGCCGCTACCCTAGTGGTCACTGGCCGGCAGGCCTCGGCGACCAAAGTTCGGCGTATCGAGAATCAGGGTGCTAAGGTGTTGCGCCTGTCCGACACCGCGGGGCGGATCGGCATGGCCCGGGTCCTGCGGGCACTGGGGCGGCAGGGCATCATGTCCGTGCTGATTGAAGGAGGGGCAACGGTGGCGGCTGCGGCCGTCGCTGCAGGCGTCGTCGATCGGGTGCTGATCTTTTACGCACCAAAGCTCATCGGCGGCGATGGACGGCCAATGCTGGGCTCGATCGGTGTACGCCGGCTGGCCAGCGCCCCGCAGCTCGGACGGCCGCGGGTGACACGGTTTGCGGCGGATGTTTTAGTTGCTACAGAGATAGTGGCGCACGATGACAACTCAGGCGATTGACGCAGCTCTGGAAGAGACTCGCAACGGACGGATGGTAATCCTGGCCGACGGGGCGCAGGGTGAAGCCCAGCTCTGCATGGCCGCTGAGCTGGTCAAAGCCGATGCCGTGAACTTCATGGCCACCCACGGCCGCGGGCTGGTGTGCCTGTGCCTCACCCAGCAACACATGCGCCGGCTGGGTATCCCGCTGATGGTTCCCGACACGTTCGGCAGCCGACGACCGTTTGGCGCGTCGATCGAAGCCCGCCGTGGGGTGAGTACCGGTATCTCCGCCTCCGATCGCGCCACGACCATCCAGACCGCCATGACCGAAGGGACGGGGCCGGACGATGTCGTCATGCCGGGGCACGTCTTTCCCATCATGGCGCGCGATGGGGGCGTGCTCGTCCGCGCCGCACTCACTGAAGCTGCCGTTGATCTGGCACGTCTGGCCGGGCTCAAGCCCGCGGCCGCCGTCTGCACGGTGCTCAACGATGCGGGCACGTTGGCGACCCGTGAGGATCTGGACGTGCTGGCAGGACGGTTCGGCCTGACAATCGTTGAGGTGGCTGACCTGGTCGCGCACCGCTTGCGGCATGAATCCTTGGTGCGCCGGGTGGCCGACGCTCCCATCACGACCGCCCACGGGGGCAAATTCCGCACCGTCGTCTACCGCAACGACCTCGATGGACATGAACACATTGCGCTGATCAGAGGACGCATCCGTGCCAGCCAACCGGTGCTGGTGCGGATTCACTCACAGTGCCTCACCGGTGACGTGCTCGGCTCCGAGCGCTGCGACTGCGGCGATCAGCTACGCAAAGCGATCGAACTGATCCACGCTGCCGGTAAAGGCGTGTTGGTCTATATGCACCAAGAAGGCCGCGGCATTGGGTTGGCCAACAAGATCCGGGCCTATGCGCTCCAGGATCAGGGACGTGACACGGTGGAAGCGAATCTCGAATTGGGCTTCAAAGACGACGGCCGGGACTATGGCCTCACGGCGCAGATCCTGCGAGATCTGGGCGTCGCGAAAGTGCGCTTGCTGACCAATAATCCGAAGAAGATCGATGGCCTCACCCGTTACGGCATCGAGGTCGTCGAACGGCTGCCGATCGAGATCCCGCCGCACCAGGGCACCATCCACTATCTCCGCACCAAGCAGCAGAAGCTGGGCCACCTCTTCAGCGGCCTCAATCCCGTGAGCCGACCATGAGCCTGCCGAAACCTCACAACGCTCAGCTCAATGCCGAGACGCTGCGCATCGGCATCGTGATGTCCCGTTTCAATAGCGTGGTCACGGACCGGCTGCTGCAAGGTGCCCTGAGAGCCCTACGGGAATGCGGGGCAGCTGAAGAGCGCATCGAGGTGGTGCAAGTTCCCGGCGCCTTCGAAATCCCGCTGGTTGCCGACTCGTTGGCTAGTGGCGAGAAGTGCGACGCGCTGGTCTGTCTGGGCGCAATCATTCGCGGCGAGACCCAGCATCATGACTATCTCTCCCGCGCGGTTACCGATGCGCTGCAGCAGCTGCAGCTCGCGCGTCACATTCCCATTGCCCTCGGCATTCTCACCACCGAAAACGTGGAGCAGGCGCTGCAGCGCGCCGGGGACGACCGCGGCAACAAGGGGTTCCAAGCGGCACTCACCGCGGTCGAAACCGCCAATTTGCTGAAGAGACTGGGATGAAGCTTGATGTATGGCCTGTTTTGGCAGATGGCGTGTGGCCTATGGCATATGGTTCTCTGCTATTCTGCGGGCAACGGACACGACACAGGCCACAAGCCATAGGCCATAAGCCATACGCTGTATGCCGTACGCCATGAGCCATCGGCGCCAGGCGGAGCCTCGCTAATCATGGGTGCACGCCGCAAGGGACGAGAGCTGGCAGTACAGGCCCTCTACCAGATCGAATTGTCTGGAGAGTCGTCGGATGCCACGCTGCGCCCGTTTTTTGAGAACGCCGATGCGGGCAGCCGCGCCAAAGAGTTTGCCGCGGCGCTGGTTGATGGCGTGCGCGCACACCAGGCGCACTTGGACGAGCTGATCTCGCAGGCAAGTCAGCACTGGCGCTTCGAACGCCTGTCGCGTGTCGACCTCAACGTCCTGCGGGTTGCAGCGTACGAGTTATCGAAAACACCCGAGGTGCCGACAAGTGTGGTGATTGACGAAGCCATCGAGATCGCGCGCCGCTTCGGCACGGAGGAGTCGGCGGAGTTCGTGAACGGCATTCTCGATCAGATCGCCGGCCAACTCGGGGTGAGGGAAGACGCGAGCCAACGGAGTACAGGTGGAGATGGATGAGCGGTACGATCCTGCCGTGATCGAGGCGAAGTGGCAACGGCTCTGGCGGGAACGCCGGACCAATACGGTCGATGTGCGGGCGGTGCAGCGACCGTACTACACATTGATGATGTTTCCATACCCGTCGGCCGAGGGGCTGCACGTCGGTCATGCCTTTGCGTTTCCCGGGGTCGACATCCACGGCCGATTCCGGCGCTTGCAGGGCTTCGACGTCTTCGAACCCATCGGCTTCGACGCCTTCGGCATTCACTCGGAAAACTACGCCCTCAAGCTCGGTAAGAATCCGAAGCAGCTGATCCCGACCACCATCGAAAATTTTCGGCGCCAACTGAACCGCCTCGGCTTGATGGTCGATTGGGAACACGTCGTCGACACGACTTCCCCCGACTACTACCGCTGGACGCAATGGATCTTCTTGCAGCTGTACAAGAACGGACTGGCGGTCCGCAAGAAAGCCCCAGTGAACTGGTGTCCGGTGTGCCAGACTGTGCTGGCCAACGAGCAGGTCATCGATGGCGAGTGCGAGCGGCATGCAGGCACGCAGGTGGAGCAGCGCCTCACGGAGCAGTGGTTTTTCACCATCACCAAATACGCCGAACGGTTACTCAAGAACCTCGATTGGATCGACTGGTCGGAAACGACCAAGACGGCGCAGCGCAACTGGATCGGACGTTCGGAGGGTGCGGAGATCGACTTTCCGCTTGCCGCCGCACCAGAGAAGACGATCCGGGTGTTTACCACACGGCCCGACACCGTGTTTGGGGCGGCCTACATGGTCATGGCGCCGGAACATGCCTGGGTTGACGAACTGGCGACGGCGGAACATCGCCGCGCCGTGGCCGCCTACCGCGAGCGCGTCGCCAAGATGGACTTGGTGTCGCGCCGCGCCGTCAAGGAGAAGACCGGCGTGTTTACCGGCGCCTACGCCATCAACCCCGCGACCCAGACCCGCATCCCCATCTGGATCGCCGACTACGTGCTGGCGGAGTATGGAACCGGCGCCGTCATGGCGGTGCCGGCGCACGACCAGCGCGACTTCGACTTTGCCCAGGTGTTCGACCTGCCGATCATTCGCGTGATCGCGGCTGAAGGCGAGACGGCCGACACGCCGCTGGCGGCGGCGTATGACGGGGACGGGCGGCTGGTCAACAGCGCGCACTTCAACGGCACGGAGGTCGAGGCGGCAAAGCACGCCATCACGGAATGGCTGGCAAGTCGGGGGGCGGGCCAGGCACGCGTCGAATACCGCTTGCACGATTGGTGTATCTCGCGTCAGCGCTACTGGGGTCCGCCGATCCCCATGATCTACTGCGAGCAGTGCGGCATTGTGCCGGTACCCGAATCCGATCTGCCGGTGATGCTACCTGACATCGAAGACTTTCGTCCCAACGCCAGCGGTGTCGCGCCGCTGGCCCGTGTGCGCTCGTTCTACGAGGTGGCGTGTCCGCAGTGCGGGCATATGGCCCGGCGCGAGACGGATGTCTCCGACACCTTCCTCGACTCCGCCTGGTATTTCTTGCGCTACCCGTCCACCGCACGTCACGACGTCGCCCTGGACCCGGAGCTCACCCGCAAGTGGCTACCGGTGGACACGTACATCGGCGGCAACGAACACGCGGTGCTCCATCTCATGTACTCGCGTTTCATCACCATGGCCCTGCACGACCTCGGGTTCCTGGACTTCGAGGAGCCCTTCAAGCGCTTCCGCGCCCATGGGCTGATCATCAAAGACGGCGCCAAGATGTCGAAGTCGCGGGGCAACGTCGTCAATCCGGATCAGTACCTTGATCAGCATGGGGCGGACGTGTTCCGCATGTACATGATGTTTCTCGGGCCGTACCAGGACGGGGGGGATTTCCGCGACGAAGGCATCGCCGGGACCCGGCGCTTTCTCGATGGCGTGTGGCGCCTCGTGCGTGAGCACGACGCCAGCGCGCGCGCCTCCGAGGCGCTTCTGCGCGCCACCCATCGCGCCATCAGGAAGATCCAGGACGACCTGGAACAGCTGCACTACAACACTGCCATCGCCGCCTTGATGACCCTCTCCAACGACATCAAGCGCTGGGGTCCCCCGGACACCTGGGTGATCGAAGCCCTGCTGCTCATGCTGGCGCCGTTTGCGCCGCACATCGCCGAGGAACTCTGGGAGGCACGGGGACACACCACGAGCATCTTCGCCGCCCGCTGGCCGCAGTTTGATGCAGCCCTGACCATAGAAGAGAGGGCCGTGATCGTCGTACAGGTCAACGGCAAGGTGCGGGGGCGTATCGAGGTGCCGCGAGACGCTTCCGAGGAATCGGTGCTCGCCGCCGCCCAGGCGGATGCAGCCGTGAAGGCGCAGATCGATGGCAAGCCCATTCGTCGGCATGTGGTAGTGCCGGGGCGCCTGGTCAACCTCGTGGTGTGAGTGTGCGCCGCGCCCTTCTTCTAGTGGTGTTCGCGCTCGCAGGGTGCGGCTACCACTTCGCCGGCGAAAAGATCGGGCTCCCCGACGATATTCACTCGCTCAGTGTCGGCACGATCGTCAACCGCTCCCGCGAATACGGCTTGGAGAAGACACTGGCATTTACCATGGAGCGCGAGATTCACGAACGCGGGCACTTCCGCATGACCGAGGATCCCGCGGATGGAGATGCCGTGTTGACTGGAACAATTCGTGACCTCCGTCTGCAGCCAGTGGCGTTCGATGCAAACGACCAGGCGGTAGAATACGAGATCAAGATCGTCTTGGAGTTCATCCTCACCCGCCGGAGCGACGGCCATGTGTTGTGGCGCGTCAGCGCGCTGCAGGAGACGGATGAATATAGCGCCAATGCCCGTGTCGTCGTGACCAGCTCCTCGCAATTCCAGCGCGGCACGCTCAACGCAGCTGACCTGCAGAACCCCCAGTTTACCCACATTCAGCTTGCCGAGACCGAGCGCGCAAACGCCATTACGCGCGCGCTCAACCAGGCGGTACGAGACGCCTACAACCAAATGGTCGAGAATTTTTGATCCACGGCTAGGCGCCCGGCATTCGTCGTTGGACCTTCTTCATGAGCGCAGTGGTTGAGTACCCGCGGGCGAACGGAAGGGATCGTACCGTACCGCCGCGGGCATGTACGAGGTCGGCTCCGACGATTTGATCAGGCTGCCAGTCGCCACCCTTGACCAGAATGTCCGGCTGCAGCGCTTTGATCAATTGGTATGGCGTGTCGTCGGAAAAGACCGCAACGTAGTCGACCATCTCCAAAGCCGCCACCACTTCGCAGCGGTCTCGCGCTGAAACCAAAGGCCTCCCCCGCCCTTTCAGGCGACGGATCGAGTCGTCACTGTTCAGTGCCACCACCAGGACATCTCCCAAGCGCTTGGCAGCACGCAAATAGCGGACGTGCCCCGGATGAATGAGGTCGAAACAGCCGTTGGTGAACACGACGCGCTTGCCACTGCCGCGCGCACTCTTGATACGACGCTTCAGTTCCGACAGTGTCAGGAGTTTTCGCATAGCAGCTCCATAGTTCACTGCCCCATCCACCGCAAATCCCTCCTCCACCGGGGCAGATCAGGAGCGGGGTGGTGTCAATCGAGGGGGTTACATGCTGTGGCAATCGAGACACAGTTGCCTCTGGGTGTCGCGCAGCAGCCAGCGGTCGCGGACTTCCTCGTTATGTACGTCATGGCAGGATGCGCACTCCATGCCGGCGGAACCGACCTGCGTACCATGAACAACCCTTTCGCCGGCTGTGGTAAACAGCTTTACGGCACTTGGCGCCGGCACGAAGTCTCTCAGATCCACATGTCTCCCGGTCGTCACGCCGTTGTACGTTCCGGGAACGCCCCGGTAGGGATACGGAATCCCGCCGGGTGCGTGCCGTTCAGGTCTCCTCCTATGGCGATCTTCAGGCGCCTGGCATCGAGCTTCGCTACGACGGCAGCAAAGCGGCCGGTTCCTGTCCGGTTCGCGACCTTGGTGCCACGGGCCCACAGCGGAACTGTCCCACTGTCATCAGTGTAAGCGCCAGCGCCCGCAGCCGAGGCCACCTGATATGTGTCGTTGGTCGCGACCACATCTCCATGGCAGCCGAGACAAATCTTGGAGGATCCAGCCCATGTCGTGAGGTTGGTGGGCAACCGCGTTCCAGACTCGGTGACGTTGGACCAGAAGAAGCTCTGCGTCGAGAGCCTCTGGCTCCAGGAAAACAGCACGCTCATGATACTCGGGCTTGGCTTGCCGATGCCATCGTCGAAATGACAAAAGGCGCACGCGTCAGCCGCCCCACCAGACGGCAACACCATTCCTGGCACTTTGGTGAAATCATGTGGGCTGCCAATGATGCCGGAGCCGGGGACGGTGTCCGCCCGGACGGTTGGCGACATCACAACGATCCAAAGGACAATGGCGAGCAGCCGCATTCCTGTCGCGCGTTTCATCGGGCGCCAGCCCTTCTCCTCGGTTCGGCTCAGCCCAGCTTCAGGAGTCGAGACCGAAGCTTCTGATTTGTCATCTCGCGCAACCGCTGTGCCTCAAGCGCCGGGCACACCGCTACGCCGGTTCTGAACGCTGATCTTTTCTATGATCCGAAAACCGGGAACGGGCCGGCCGAGGTGGTCTTTTGCCTAGACAGAACCCGTCGGCTGCGGACAGCGGCGCTGGAGCCGCTGCTGCGCAAGGATATTGGGCTGCGTTCTTACGGTGTGACAGAAAGCAGGATCATGTACGCGGCTTCGGCTACGCAGAGCGACGGACAGGCACTAGCCCGTCACTCGGTGCTGAGCGCGTTATCCCTTGAGCCGCCGCGTCAACGCTTCGTTCTCCTGCCAGATCTCCCGCGGCATCCGGTCGCCGAATTTGTCAAAGAACTCCCGTTGCCAGGCTACGGCTTCGAGCCAGCCCTCCCGGTCGACCGAGAGTAGATCCTTCAGCACTGCGGGCGAAATATCGATACCGTCCGTGTCGATGCCCTGCGGCAGCGGCAGAAAGCCGATCGGTGTCTCGACCCCAGGGACCTCTCCATGCACGCGGCCGATCACCCACCGGAGGACACGCAGGTTTTCACCGTAGCCGGGCCACAGGTACTTGCCCTCCGGGCTCGTGCGGAACCAGTTCACGCGGAAAATCAGCGGCGGCTGCTTGATGCGCTTGCCCATCTCGAGCCAGTGGCCGAAGTAGTCGGCCATGTTGTAGCCGCAGAATGGCAGCATGGCCATCGGGTCACGGCGCACAACACCGACCGCACCGGTCGCCGCCGCCGTTGTCTCGGACGCCATCGTGGCTCCGAAGAACACGCCGTTCGGCCAGTTGAATGACTGGGACACCAGCGGCACCAGAGTGGCGCGGCGGCCGCCAAACAGGATGGCCGAGATCGGCACCCCGTTCGGGTCCTCCCAACGCGGCGAGATCGCCGGGCATTGGCTTGCCGGCGTCGTGAAGCGCGAGTTGGGATGCGCGGCCTTGGTAGCGCTTTCCGGCGTCCAAGGCTTGCCCTGCCAGTCGATTGCCTCGCGCGGCGGAGCGCCGTCCTTGCCTTCCCAGTACGGCGTGCCCTGCGGCGTCAACGCGACGTTGGTGTAGAGCGAGTTGCGCTTGATCGTCGCCATGACGTTCGGATTGGTCTTGTAGTTCGTCCCTGGGGCCACGCCGAAAAACCCGGCCTCCGGATTGATCGCCCATAACCGGCCGTCGCTGCCGACATGCATCCAGGCAATGTCTTCGCCGACCGTGAACACCTTGTAGCCTTTCTGGCTCGCGGGCGGCACCAACATCGCCAGGTTCGTCTTCCCGCACGCGCTGGGGAAGGCCGCGGCAATGTAGGTGGTCCGTCCGTTCGGCTCCTCGATGCCGACGATCAGCATGTGCTCGGCCAGCCATCCTTCTTGACGGGCCATGTGGCTGCCCAGGCGCAAGGCGAAGCATTTCTTGCCGAGCAGAGCGTTGCCCCCGTATCCTGAACCGATCGACCAGATGAGCCGCTCTTCGGGAAAATGGACAATGAAGCGGCGCTCGGGGCTGAGATCGCCCAGTGAGTGTAGGCCCTTGACGTAGTTGTCCGAGGCACCGAGCCGGTCAAGTGCGGCCCGACCCATGCGGGTCATGATCCGCATGCTGGCTGCGACGTACGGACTGTCGGTGATCTCGACACCGATCTGGCTATACGGCGAAGTGACCGGCCCCATGATGTAGGGCACCACGTACATGGTGCGGCCCTTCATGGCTCCGGCAAAGAGCTTGCCCACCTTTTCCTTCGCCTCGGCCGGCAGCATCCAGTTGTTGTTGGGCCCGGCGTCCTCCTTCTTGGAGGTGCACACGAAGGTCAAGTGCTCCGTTCGGGCGACGTCGCTGGGGTCGCTCCGGTGCAGATAGCAGCCGGGATACTCCTTTTGATTCAGTTCGATCAGGGTCCCGGTTGAGAGCATGTCCGCAATCAGCCCTTGATACTCGGCTTCAGAGCCGTCACACCAGGACACTTTCTTCGGACGAGTGATTTCGCAAGATTCGTCTACCCATTGTTCAAGTGGAGTTGGCATGGCGGTGATCTAACCAACTGCAAGGCCGGACGTCAACGCGGGGACCCGGAGTTCAACTAATACCATGCAACAGGGCAGGTGTTCGCTGGCCATGCGAACTTCGGCGAGCACCGGAACTGCCCGCGGCCATTGTAACCTCGGCCGAACTAGTGGTAGACGCCTGGAACTGCTCACGGCGCATCAAATCGAGAGGCACGGTCGCGCCGGGAAACGGCACAAATTCGGAAGGTGAGGAATCAGATGACAAAGGCACGGTTCGCGAATCGCGTTGTGTACATCACTGGGGCTGGATCGGGGATGGGTCGCGCTACCGCGAAGCTCTTCGCCGACGAGGGCGCCAAGGTCTTCGGGGTCGACGTAAACGAACAGGGCGTGAAAGAGGTGGTCGCAGAGATCCGCGCCGCTGGTGGCACGGCAGATGGCGGCCACTGTGACGTCGCCAGCATGGCGTCGGTGAAGAAATCCATCACCACGGCGGTGGCCACATTCGGCGGCCTGAACATCTTGGTGAACGCGGCGGGTGTTGGCCGCTCGATCCATTTCGAGGAGATTGACGAAAACGAATGGCGTCGCGTCCTGTCGATCAACCTCGACGGGGTATTTCACACGACCAAGGTGGCCATGGAGCATTTGCTCAAGAAGCCGGCGGGCAACATCGTCAACGTCGCTTCGATCGCCGGCATGCGGGGGCAGGCATACAACTCGCATTACTCTGCGTCCAAAGCGGGACTGATCAACTTCACGCGTGCCATCGCGCTGGAGTTCATCGGTCGCGGGCTGCGGGCCAATTGCGTCTGCCCCGGCGGCGTCATCACGCCGATCCTACAGAACTTCGTGCCGCGTGAAGATTTCGAGCCCTCGGTCATGGGCTACTACATGCCGCCGGTTCCTGGCCTGATGGGAGAACCGGAGGATATCGGGCACGTCATCACCTTTCTCGCTTCGGACGAAGCCCGCATGCTCAACGGGGTCACCCTGGCGGCGGACTTCGGTGTGACGGCATAGTCTCCAGTCGCACTCCGCACCATCCTCTCGGGCCTCCGATAGCCTGCGCGGCGCGGAGCCCGAGGGGTTTGACGGGCGCTTGGTCTAGCGTCTTGTCCTTCGCCCGAACAGCACCAAGCCGAGACCCAACACCACCAGCACTGAATCGACCGAGGGCGGCTCGGCAGGGACCACCTCACAGCCGCTCGAAGGCGGGGTTGGAGACTTGTGCCCCGTTGGGGTTGGGCGTGGGGTGCGGGTGATCGTTGGCGGGGGCGGAGGCGTCGGCGTTCCCGGACCAACGGTATCGGTCGGAGTGGGTGGTGGCAGCGGCGTTGGAGTCAGTGAACCAACGGTGTACGT
>DASVHW010000282.1 GCA_036382395.1 Candidatus Binatia bacterium
CCATGATATCACGCTGGCGCAATTGGTGGATTGGGCGGAGAACGCGATGATGGATGGCGAGTTTGAGGCGGCAAGCGTGTCGGTGTTGGCGTCGGTCGTGTCGCGTCTGGGCGTCGCGGATGTGCGCGCGTTTGGTCTGACATGGGAGGATTGCGAGCAGTTGCTCGAACGACTCGGCTTCACCGCTCGCGTGGAGATTGTAGCCGCCTGAACGGCGCCACGATCCCAATCGGCGCTCTTCTGCTCCACGCACAGCCCCGGCCACACCATTCTCGCCGCCTGCGATGCCCTTCCGCCGGCTCAGATCGGCACCTCATGCGAGGCGCTCTGCAACGTCGTCCACCGCCGCTTGTCGTACACCTGAGTGGTGGTAACGTGCCGGTGACCTAGCCACCACGGCTGATGCGCGTACGCAGCCATGCGGCGGTTTGGGCAACGCCTTCGTCGAATGCAACGCGTGGAGCAAAGCCCAAGCGTTGGCGCGCAAGCGCACCGGAAAACCCTTGGCGGGTGCCGAGGAGTTCCACTGCCGTACGGGTCAGGAGCGGCCGCTGCTGCCGGCGGGTCGCGTGCCCGGTCCATTCCATCAACGCCCCCAGTGCGTAGGCCACACCGCGGGGCACCGAACGCGCGGGCATCCGCAACTCCAGGGCGCGGCAGAGCGCGGCGAAGTAGTCCCGCCAGCTGTGGCCGTCCTCATCGACGGAGTGGAATGCCGCTCCCACCGCCGCCGGATGCTCCATGCCCAGGAGAATGAGCGCCACGCAGTTGTCCACGTAGACCAAGCCGGCATCGACGTTGCCGCCGCGGACGAGCGGTGCGCCGCTTTGGATGGCGCTGACGATCTCCACGCCGAACGTCACCGAGCGCGGGCCGTAGATGTTGCCGGGGCGGATCACCGTGGCAGGCAAGCCCGCACGCTGCGCGGCCCAGACGCGCTGCTCCCCGGCAATTTTGGTGGAGTTGTACGGCAAGCCTCGGTCCCGGTAGGGCGTCGTTTCATCCAACCCGTCACGATCCGGGTAGCCGTACACGTCCAGCGTGCTGATGTGCACGAAGCGGTCGAGCGACGTGGCCGCGCACGCCTCCAGCAACCGGCCCACGCCGCGGTCATTGGCCTCACGAAAGGCGTCCCACGCGCCCCAGTCCGAAGCCAGCGCCGCGCAGTGCACGACGACCCGGCACCCGCGCACGGCGGCGGCAAGCGCCGCGGCCGAACTCAAGTCACCAGCCACGCACTCGGCGCCGCGGTCGACGAGCCATTGTGCCGCATCAGGTCGCCGCACCAGCAGCCGCACCCGTTCACCACGCGCCAGCAGCGCTTCCGCCACATGGCTCCCAAGAAATCCTGTTGCGCCGGTGAGGAGAATCATTTCGTCGAACGCCCGTATCCGGCAGCGCCCGGCGAGTCAAGGTAAGGCGCAGATCCTCTCCCCCATTGACCAGCATCCGGTCATTCGCGTAGGCAGAAGCGCCATGCGGAGCGTGTACGCACACGGCTGAGCCCGATCGCCACCCGCTCGATCGGCTGGAGCGGGGCCTGTCGCTCACTGATGCGACGATGCTGGTGGTATCGTCGGTCATCGGGGTGGGAATCTTCCTCACCCCGGGCACGGTTGCCGACCATCTCCCCTCCCCGGGTCTGTTTCTCGCCGCCTGGCTGGTTGGCGGCCTCCTTTCCCTTGCGGGCGCGTTGGCCAATGCGGAGCTTGGCGCGATGTACCCGCACGCGGGTGGTGACTACGTCTACTTGCGTGAGGCTTACCATCCACTCGCGGGCTTTCTGGTCGGGTGGCTGTCGTTCTTCGTCATCTACGCCGGCACGGTCGCCACACTGGCCGTAGGTTTTGTGGAGGGCATGACGGCATTCGTCAGCCTGGGGGCGTGGGGCAAGATGGTTGCAGCCATCGGACTGACGGTTTTCGCCTCATGGGTGAATTACGTCGGCGTACGGTCGGGGGCGCGATTCAACAACGTCACCGGCGCCATAAAGCTGGTGGCGCTCGCCGCACTCATGGTGGCCGGGCCGCTGATCGGTCGCGGTGAGATCGTCCACCTGCGCCCGCTGGCGGGAGGGGCAACGACGATTTCGTTCAGCGGCTTCGGTCTGGCGCTCTCACCCATCCTCTTCACCTACCTGGGCTGGAACGCGTCGGTCTACGTCGCCAGCGAAATTCGCGATCCGGGCCGCAACGTACCGCGCTCACTGTTCCTGGGCCTGGCCGTGTGCACCGCCATCTACGTCGGCATGAATGCGGTCTATCTCTACGCCCTCCCGATCGACGCCCTGCGTGGAGAAGTGCGTGTCGGCGAAGCCGCGGCGCGCGCCCTGTTCGGCCCGGCGGGTGGCACGATCACGGCGATTCTCGTTTTGGCGTCCGTCATCGGCTGCTTGAACGCGACCATCCTCGTGGGGCCGCGCATCGCCTACGCCATGGCGCTGGATGGCCGGTTTTTCCCGGGAGTCCAGCGCGTGCATGCTTTCTACAAGACACCGCACATCGCCATCGTCGCACAGGCACTCACCGCCATTGCGCTGATCGTCGTGCTCGGCAGCTTTCCCAGTGTGCTCGACTACACCACCTTCGCCATCGTCCTGGCCACCATGGCGGACACCACGGCGCTGTACACGCTGCGCTGGCGCAAGCCCGCCCGCCCGCGCCCGTATCGCGCCTGGGGCTATCCGGTCGTACCCGGCCTGTACTTGATCGCCAACGCGGCGATCGCGGGCGCGATGCTTTGGGGCAGGCCGAAGGAGTGCGCCATCGCGCTCGCCGTCACCGCCACAGGCGCGCCCTTCTACTGGCTGTTCTCGCGCCGCCGGAACCTGCCTGGTTCGGTCTGAGGCGGCTGCCGCGCACTACGCCTTTTGTCCACCACTGTGCTACTCAATACGGCGCGAAGCGCGGGTGCCCGGCGGCTTCGGACCTGCGAGGGAGGCTCTCAATGGGGACGGTGTGGGTCGCACAGGTGGTGCTCTTGGTCACGGGCTGGCTGGCACCGTGGCGTGACGCGCCAGCTCGGACAACCAACGGGCGCCTGCCGCTGCTTGTCCGGATGCTGCTGAGTGCCTCACTGGTTGTGGCCGCGTTGCTCATCTGGAGAGCCAGCCCGTCGCAGACAGCGGCATACTGCAAGTTTGTTTTCCTCGGCATGTCGGCGTCTTTCGTAGGCGACCTCATCATGGCCCGCTTGCTGCCGGTGCCGAATCGTCTCGTCGGGGGCATGGCGGCTTTCGGTCTGGCGCACGGGCTGTACATTGCTGCCTACGTGCGCACCCTGCACCTGCACGGGGTGCCGTTGGCCAACGCCGGTCTGTGGTTGGGACTGCTGGCGTACGGAGGTTGCAGCATCGGCGGCTGGTGGCTGCTCATCCGCAATCCAGCCAAGGGAGCAGCGGTGAACACCGGTGCTCTGGTGTATGGCACATGGATCGGCATCATGGCCTCGTTCGCGCTGGCGTTGGCGGTCGGGCTCGGCGGCGCGTGGTGGGCCACAGCCCTCGGTGGCTTGCTCTTCGTGGCCTCCGATTTTCTCATCGGCGTCACCGATATCCGCGGCACGCGCATACACAACGCCAACGATTGGATCTGGTTGACGTACGTGGGCGGGCAAATGGGCATCATCTACGCGGCGTGGATCTGGTCGCTGCACGCAGTCCCTGGTGTTTGAGCGCTGATGGCACGGTCGCTCAACTGGCAGGGCGCGGAGCTGCGCGCTGAGATCATCGGCGGCGTCACCACGTTCGTCACCTTGTCGTACATCATCTTCGTCCAGCCGGCGGTGCTGGCGACGACCGGCATGGACGCGGGAGCGGTGATGACCGCGACGTGCCTCTCGTCGGCATTTGCCACTCTGTTGATGGGCATCTGGGCGAACTATCCCATCGCCGTGGCGCCGGCCATGGGCCACAACTTCTATTTCGCCTTCATGGTGGCAGGCCCGGTGGCGACCGGCGGCATGGGCTATTCGTGGCAGGTAGCGCTCGGGGCCAACTGCATCGCCGGCTGCGCCTTTCTCCTCCTGTCACTTGTCGGTCTGCGGGAGCGTCTGATCGACATCATCCCTGACTCCCTCAAGCATGCCATCGCCGCGGGCATCGGCTTACTGATTGCGCTGGTGGGTTTCGAATGGGCCGGCCTGGTGCGTCCGGCGCCGGGCACGTTCGTGACCCTCGGCAACCTGCATCATCCCGCGACGCTGGTCGCGATCGGCGGCACGCTCCTGACCGCCATCCTGGTGGCGCGCGCCAACCGCGGCGCCATTCTCATCGGCACACTGGCAACGGGCACGGCCGCCGTCGCGTTCGGGCTGGTGCCGTACAACGGTTTGATGGCTCCTCCACCGCCACTTGCGCCGACGTTGCTGAAGCTCGATATCGTTTCGGCGTTCAGACCGGATTTGATCGCCGTGATCTTCGTCCTCTTCTTCCTCGGCCTGTTCGACACGGTCGGGACATTGATCGGCGTCGCCGAGCAAGCCGGCTTTCTGAAACACGGGCGTTTGCCACGTGCGCGCGAGGCGATGGCCACCGATGCCATCGGTACCATCGTTGGCACCGTGATGGGCACCTCGACGCTGACCGCCTACGTCGAGAGTGCCGCCGGGGTGCACGCGGGCGCGCGCACGGGCCTGGCGAACGTGGTGACCGCCGCGCTGTTCCTCGCCGCCCTCTTCTTTTCGCCCCTGGCGCACATGGCGGGCGCAGGCGTACACGTCGGCGATCTGACCCTCTATCCGATCGTCGCCCCTGCCTTGATCATCGTCGGGAGCTTCATGATTCGCAGCGTCACCCACATCGATTGGGCCGATGCGCCGGCCGGCATGGCCTCGTTCCTGACCATCGTCACCATGCCCTTTGCCTTTTCCATCACCGAGGGTATCGCCTTCGGTTTCATCGCCTACGCCATCCTCATGCTCGCCGTCGGCCGCGGCCGCGAGGTGCACCCGCTGCTGTACCTCTTCGCATCACTCTTTGTGCTTCGCTATGTGCTTCTGATCTAGGACATCGCTTCGTGACCTGCGCACCGCCCGCGCGCACCCGAGGCGACGTCAACACATCCGGCCAAGGCAGAGCCGCTCAAGAAAGAGCGATCGCTGGGTAACTGCTGGCGGTAGTCAGGGGAGGGGTATGGTCGTCGGTGTCTGCAATCCTTCGCAAGGATCGCCGCAGGCGCCGCACGCCCCCGTCGACGGATCGAGCTGGCCAATTGGACACCATGAGATCGCTTCCGGTCCGAGCCCTTGGGACAACACGCAGCACTCACGTTGCGAAGTGAGGGAAGACACGCTGGCGCACTGCGAAGAGCCCTTGAAGCACGCTCCCTCAATTGGAGGCGGCGGCGTAGGCGTTGGAAATTGCCGGCAAACGTACCCGCAGCCGCCCGCACAGAAGCCCGCGCAATCAAGGAACCCTGCGGGAGGGCACGGCGGCAGCGTGCACACGGGGCCAGGCACACACACGTACCCGCAGCCGCCAGCGCAGTCACTCGGACAATTGAGGACCGCTCCGGTCGGACACGGCGGC